>JANNFQ010000015.1:0-2378 GCA_031380045.1 Acidimicrobiaceae bacterium | reverse complement strand
CGCTGCGCCTGCAGATGACCAGCCAGACCCTGGCCATGCGCATGGCGACCGACCAGATGGCGCTGACCGATGCCTACCAACAGCTCAGTGTGACCAACGCGAAACTCGCCCACCTTGCATCGCACGATCCGTTGACCGGGCTGTTCAATCGGCGGGGGACGCTCGAAGCATTGGATGCGCTGCTGGGCAGCGCGGGGCACGACGAGCTGGCTCCGGCCGGTTTGCTGTTCGTCGATGTCGACCGGTTCAAGGCGGTGAATGATCTGCTGGGCCACCGTGGCGGCGATCAGTTCCTGTCGGTCCTGGCCGACCGGATCACGCGCACCCTGGACACTGATGCGATCGCTGGACGCATCGGCGGCGACGAGTTCGTCATCGTCCTACCGGGTCACGACGTGGCCAGAGCTGCGGCCGTTGCCAGCCGTCTGGTGGGCGTGTTGGCCCAGCCCGTGCATGCCGAGGGTCGGGCGATGCCGTCGTCGATCAGCGTCGGCGTGGCCTCGTCGCCCCAACACGGGATGACCAGCAGCGACCTCTTGCGCCATGCGAACGCCGCGCTGTATCGAGCCAAGAAGGGCGGCCGCAACCGCGTCGAGGTGTTCGACGGCGACATGCACTTGGAGTTGGAAGCGATGATCGACGCCGAACAGTCGTTGCGTCGCGCGATCGACAACGGCGAGATCATGCCGTTCTTCCAACCGGAGGTCGACGCGACCACCGGACGGGTGGTCGGCGCTGAAGTGCTGGCTCGTTGGTTGCGCGCCGACGGCACGATGACTTCGGCCGCCGAGTTCATCAGCATTGCTCGCAAGGCTGGCCTGTTGGAGCGGTTGACCGAACGCGTCCTGGTGCAGGCGCGTCCAGACATCCGCCGCATGTCGTCGCTGGGCCTGCCCGACGGATTCCGGTTCAGGGTCAACCTGGCCCCGGCGTCGACCGACCGGTCGTGGCGCAACAACCCCATCGACGAACTGATCCGCGGCATCGAGCCCGCATTGATCACGGTGGATGTGCGTGAGTCGGCAGTGCTGGCCGACCTGCCAGGCGCGGCGGCGACCCTGGCTGCGTTCCGAGCGCGAGGTGGCTCGGTGTGCCTCGACGACTTCGCTCGCGGCGTGTCGTCATTGAGCTTGTTGCGCAAGCTGCCGATCGACGAGGTCCGCATCGACCGCCAGTCCATCGACACCATCACAGCGCACCCGCACGACCGCGCCATCGTCCGCTCGATCATTGCCGTCGTGCGCGAGATCGGCATGGCAGTCACGGCCGAGGGCGTCGAGACCGGTGCCCAGGCCGATGCCCTGATCGCGCTGGGATGCATTCGCCAGCAGGGCCACCTGTACGCACGGGCGATGTCGGCCGAGCGGTTCGAGACCTACCTGGTCGAGCGCCAGGCCGAGGGATACGCCACCTCGCAACGCCAGATCCGCGACTGGGCAACCGACGAACTGACCTGAGCCGCCGATCGGCAGCGGGGTGGGCGCGCTACCGTCGCCGCGGTGCAGGCAGCGATCATCGTCGTCTCGATCGTTGCGATCGTGTGCTGTGCAGCGAACTGGTGGTCGCGCTGGGGTGACGACGCGCGAGTCGAACTGATCTCGAAGCCGGCAGCCACGATCGCCATCGGGGCACTGGCCGTACTGGTCGCCGACAACGCGCCGACCGGCGCGTTGGTGGCGGCCGTTGTGGGGTTCGCGTGCTGCCTGGCCGGCGATGTGGCGCTGCTGCCCACCGTGGACAAGTTCGTCGTGGGCCTGGGCAGCTTCCTGGTGGGGCACATCGCCTTCGTGGTGATGTTCGTGCTGCTGGGCCTGGACACGTGGTGGCTCGGGGTGGTCGCTCTGGTTGGCGTGTCGGCGGTGGCCGTGTTCGTCGGCCGCCCGATCGTCGCCGGGGCGCGCGCCAGCGACCCGGCCTTGGTCGTGCCGGTGCAGGCGTACCTGGCGATCATCTCGTCGATGGCCGTGGTGGGGTGGGCCACCGGTCGACCGGCGGCGATCATCGGTTCGGCGCTGTTCGTCGCCAGCGACTCGATGCTGGGCTGGCGCCAGTTCATCGGCAGCAACCGTCGCTGGATGCCCGTGGCGGTCATGTTCACCTACCACGCCGCGCTGGCCGGGCTGGCCCTGACACTGGCATGACGGGTTTTGGCATGAGATCTCCTCGGTCTCGACTCGTGACCGTGATGGCGGTGGCGGTGGCGGTGGCGACCGGAATGGTCTTCATTGCGGGATGCGTGACGTCGGCAGACGGAGCATCCACAGCGCCGACGTCGCTACCACCGCTTGTCTCTACCTGCGACCCGACGGCCACCAGCGACTCGTCGGCGACCAGCGACGTCGAGCCAACCGACACAGCGTCAGCGGCGTCGATCGAAC
>JANNFQ010000595.1:0-2422 GCA_031380045.1 Acidimicrobiaceae bacterium | reverse complement strand
GCGACCTTCTCGAGCGGCGCACGCGTGTTGGTGGCGTGCGGCTTGTCGTCGATGGCGCTGTGCACATCGCACAGGACCAGCACGTTGTCGCCGCCGCGGATGGGATCGTGGCACGAGAACACTGGCTTCAGCTGGCAGTCGCTGTGCTCGCCCGTCGCCTGGTTGGTGGACGAGCCATCGAAGCCCCAGATCGGGGGCTGCTTGCCGTCGGCGATGATCTTCGTCTTCGAGCGCAGCAGGGGCGTCGGCGTGGTGCCGTCGATCCAGATGTATTCAGCTTGGTAGGCCACGGCGTTTCCTTTGGTTTGGGCAGGGTGATGAAGGCGGTTGGTTGATGGATGAAGGGACTAGGGGCGGCGGCACTGTCGCAGCCAGTCATTGCCCGATGTTTTCCCTCATGTGAACGCTGTGTGAAGCGGTCTTTCCGATCCGTGTGTCAAGAGCAGTGCTCTCGAAGTGGAGCATGCTGGCTACACTGCCGCGGTGGCCGGATTGCGAGCACGTGTCCGGGCCGAACTGACGGCCGAGATCAAGGCGTTGGCGCGCCGGCAGATGGCCGCGCAGGGCGCCGGCACCCTGTCGTTGCGGGCAATCGCCCGCGAACTGGGCATGGTCAGTTCGGCGGTGTACCGGTACTTCCCCAGCCGCGACCACCTGTTGACGGCGCTGATCATCGATTCGTACAACGAGGTCGGCGACCTGGCCGAGCACGCCGATGCCATCGGCGACCGCAACGACCTGGCGGGGCGTTGGCGGCGGGTCAGCAACGCTGCGTTTCGTTGGGCCAAGGACAATCCGGCCGAGTACGGCCTGATCTTCGGCACACCGATTCCGGGCTATGCCGCGCCCACCGACACCATCGGTCCGGCCACCCGTTTCACCATGGTGCTGATCGGGCTGCTGGAGCATGCCGTTGCTCTGGGCGCCAGACCGGCGGTGACCGTCGAGCCTGGGCCGGCAGTGCAGGCCGATCTGCAGCGCGTGCGTGACGACCTGGGGGTGGGTATCGACGACGGCATGTTGCTGGCCGGCATGCAGGTGTGGATGGGTTTGTTCGGCGCCATCAGCTTCATCCTGTTCGGCCAACTCAACAACGTGATCACCGATGTCGACGAGTACTTCGCGGTCACCGCCGAGGGCTTGGGCAGGCAGGTGTTCGACGTCACAGGAACCATGGCGTCGGGTACCGACGTCGAACGTGCATGAAGACGATCGATCCCCACCTGTCACCCTCCGTCACAGCCTTACTGCCCGGCCCCATCGCCGGTTCCCCTTCGAACTGGGGTTCGCCGTTCTCGCGACGCTCGTTGCTGGTCTCGATGATCGCCGCGCCAGCGATGGCCCTTGTGGTTGCCGCATGTGGCGATCCGAACGGCGCACCCGCCGCAACCACTCCCGACACCACTCCCGGCAACACCGGGGGTGGCAGTTCGGTACCTCCCGCCACCGATGCCCCGTCGTCCATCCAACATCCGACCGCTGCTACAGATGCGGTCATCCGCCTGGGCTACGAGGGTGGCTTCGTCACGCAGGGCACTGCGTTCGTCAACATGCCCACGCTGCTCATCTCGGGCGATGGCATGGCCTACACGCCCGGCGTCACGACGATGCAGTTTCCCGGGCCATTGCTGTTGCCCATGGGCGTGCGAACGATCACCGAGGCAGCAACCCAGAAGCTGCTCGGCGCTGCGCAGTCGGCGGGGCTGCTGGCACCACCTCCCGACTACGTCGTCGACTCGAACGTTGCCGACGCCCCCAACACCGTCGTCAGGCTGCAAGCAGGGGGCTCGACCTCTGTCCACAGCGCATACGCGTTGGGCTTCGGCACCGACGCCCAGGGCCAGACCGCGCCCGAAACCACCCCCGCTCGCCTGGCGCTGCAGGGATTCGTGACCATGCTCGGCGATCTGGTTGCCGCCGTTGGCGCCGACCAGTTGGGCGACGAGACCGTGTTCGTGCCCACCGAGTACCGGGTGCAAGCCACCCCGGTGGTCGAGGCCGATCTGGCAGGCATCGATCCGGCGCCGACGATCATCGATTGGCCCGCTACGACCGGCCTCGCCCTGGCGACGGCTGCAGCGTGCGCACGTCTGACGGCCCAGGCAGCCGGCACCGTGCTGGCCGACGCCGACAGCAACACCTACTTCCGACAGGACGAGATCGTGTACCGGGTGGTCGCGGCCCCGACCCTTCCGGGCGACGCGGTGTGCTGATCCGGGCCTCCTGATCCGGCCTCCCGATCCAGCCTCCCGATCCAGCCTCCTGATCGCGGGCGACGAGAGTCGCGATCATCCGTTCGGGTCTGCTGACAGGACGCAGCGCGTTCGCGCAGCTACATTGCCACGCCGGGCGGCCGGTCGAATCGGAGAACGACGACATGCGCCGAGATGATCAGCGTGGTAGCGAACTGAATTCGGCAGGC
>JANNFQ010000647.1:0-7730 GCA_031380045.1 Acidimicrobiaceae bacterium | reverse complement strand
CGAACCGGGGCAGTCGAACCGGGGCAGTCGAACCGGGGCAGTCGAACCGGGGCAGTCGAACCGGGGCAGTCGAGCCGGGGCAGTCGAGCCGGGGCGTCGAACGGCGCGCGGTCGAACGGCGCGCGGTCGAACCGCGGTGGCGGCGGCTGCGCGAGCGCAGCCCAGGGCGGCGTCAGCTGACGATGGAGCTTTCGCCGGCTTGGACCTGGCCCGCGTACAGGCCGTTCAGCGCCATCAGTTCGTCGTGGGTACCGGCCTCGGCGATGACGCCGTTGTCCAGCACCACGATGCGGTCGGCATCACGAATGGTCGAGAGGCGGTGTGCGATGACCAACGCCGTCCGCCCTTGCAACGCATGATCCAGCGCGTCCTGCACATGTGCTTCGTTCTCGTTGTCGAGGTGGCTGGTGGCCTCGTCCAGGATCATGATCGCCGGGTTCTTCAACAGCAGCCGGGCGATGGCCAGGCGCTGCTTCTCGCCGCCGCTCATCCGGTAGCCGCGCTCGCCGACGACGGTGTCGTAGCCGTCGGGCAGCAGAGCGATCATGTCGAGGATGCGGGCATGCCGGCAGGCCTCGTCCATCTCGGCGCGCGTCGCATCGGGTTTGGCGTACCGCAGGTTCGCGCCGATGGTGTCGTGGAACAGGTGGGGATCTTGGCTGACCACGCCGATCGCAGCACGCAACGACTCTTGGGTCAGGTCGCGCACGTCGTGACCATCGACGCGCACGGCGCCGCCCGAAACGTCGTACAGGCGTGGCAGCAGCCCGGCCAGGCTGGTCTTGCCCGATCCGGACGCGCCCACCAGCGCCACGGTTTCACCCGGTTCGATGATGAGGGTGACGTCGTCGAGCACATCGGTGTCGGGGTCGGCGCCGCCGATTGCGCTGGGTGACTCGAGCGACGCGACGGTGACCGTTGCCGCGGCCGGGTAGCGGAAGCGGACGTGGTCGAAGTGCACTCGACCGACCGGGTCGATCAGATCGACCGCGCCGGGCCGATCGACGATGGCTTCGGGAGCGTCGAGCACCTCGAACACGCGCTCGAAGCTGACCAGCGCCGTCATCAGATCGACGCGGGCGTTGGTCAGCCCGGTCAACGGCTGGTACACGCGGTTCACCAGCGCGGCCAGCAGGACCAGCGTGCCAGCGGTGAGATCGCCGTCGACCACGAAGTACGCGCCGACGCCATAGACCGCTGCTGCGCCCAGCGCGCCCACCAGACCCAAGGCGACGAAGAACACGCGTCCATACATGGCAGAGGTGATGCCGATGTCGCGGACGCGTTTGGCCCGCCGGTCGAACACGTCGACCTCGTCATGCGACCGGCCGAACAGCTTCACCAGTTGTGCGCCCGACACGTTGAAGCGCTCGGTCATCTGGCTGTTCATCTCGGCGTTGACACCCATCTGTTCGCGCGAGATGGTCTGCAACCGTCGCCCGACACTCCGTGCGGGCACCACGAACAGCGGCAGCACCACCAGCGCCAGCAGGGTCAGCCGCCAGTCGAGCGCGATCATCGCTGTCAGCGTGGTCACCAGCACCACCACATTGCTGACGACGCTGCCCAGTGTGCTGGTCACCGCGTTCTGGGCGCCCACGACGTCGTTGTTCAGCCGGCTGATGAGCGCCCCGGTCTGCGTGCGGGTGAAGAAGGCAATGGGCATGCGCTGCACCTTGCCGAACAGCGCCACGCGCAGGTCGTAGATCAGGCCCTCGCCGATTCGCGAACTGCACCAGCGCTGCACGATCGCCAGGCCGGCGTCGGCCAATGCCGAGACCACCACCACGATGGCGAGAATGGTGATGAGGCGGCGGTTCTTGTCGGGAATGGCGTCGTCGAGGATGGACCGGAAGGCGAACGGCGGCACCAACGCCAACAGGGCCGACAGCAAGATGGCAGCCAGGAACCAGATGATGATGCGGCGATACGGGCGGGCGAACCCCCAGGCGCGACGCAGGGTGGCCCGCTGGACGCGCTTGCCCTTCACCGCGCCGTCGTCACGTGGCATCAATGTGTGGGGCCCCATCCGCATGGCAGCACGATACGGGCGGTGGGCCGCGCCGGCACCCGCCGCTGGGCACACGACTCGGCGACCGGGTGCCCGGCACTGCGCGCTCGAGCGGTCGTAGGCTGAGCCACCCATGCGCCGATCCCCCACAGCGTTCGTCGCCATTGCATTGCTGACCGTGGCCATGGGGAGCTGTGGCGGCGATTCGGCGGGCGATGGTGCAATCGGTCTGCCCGACGGGTCGATCACGGTCGCCACCAAACCCGATGGGTCGGCCCCGGGCACACCGCGCTCCGATACGTCGGGCACCTTCGGGTGGGCTCCATTCGGCGACGATGACTCGGGCGTCGAACTGGGCAGCATCGAAGTGCCGATCGACTACGACGACCCCTCCGCCGGCACGTTCAACCTGTTCATCGCTCGCCATCTGGCCACCAATCCAGCCGAGCGCATCGGCAGCCTGGTGGTGAACCCTGGCGGGCCCGGCTTCGGCGCCAGCGACTGGGCGATCCTCGCCGCGTCGAACTACGGCCGAGCTTTGCTGGAGCGCTTCGACATCGTCGGATGGGATCCTCGCGGCACGGGCCTGAGCACTCCGGCCATCGATTGCACCGACGACTACGACCGCTACTTCGCCGACGTGGACATCACACCCGACGACGAATCCGAGCGCCAGACGATCATCGATCTGGCCGACGAGTTCCAGACCAACTGCGCACAGCTCAACGCAGCCATTTTCCGCCATGTGGGCACCAACGATTCGGCCAGGGACATCGACACCATCCGCCAGGCCCTGGGCGAAGACCAGATCACCTACTTCGGATTCAGCTACGGCAGCGAACTGGGTGCCACGTGGATGACGCTGTTCCCCGACACCGTGCGTGCAGCCGTGCTGGACGGCGCCATCGACCCGAACGCCGATCTCGACACGGCCACGCTGGAGCAGGCGGCAGGCTTCGAACAATCACTCACTTCATTCTTGGCGGCCTGCAGTGCCAACAACGACTGCCCGTTCCACAACGACGGCGACGCCGAGGGTGCGTTCGACCGCTTGATGGCCGACCTCGATGCCACACCATTGCCCAGCGACGACGGCCGCCCACAGGTGAACCTGGCGGTTGCCCTCAATGCCACGGCGCAGGCCATGTACACCCAGCGGCTGTGGCCGGTTCTGGAACAGGCACTGGCCGACGCGCAGCAGGGCAACGGTTCGGGCTTGTTGAGCTTGCACGACGAGTACTACGTACGCCGGTCCGACGGCACCTATTCCAACGTGTACGAGGCCTTCCAGACCATCGCGTGCATGGATCGATCCGATCGATCGACCGTCGCCCAGGACGAGGCGTTGGCCGTTCGGCTGCACGAGGTGTCGCCGCGCCTGTCGCCCAGCACCGTGGGCTCGTACCAGTGCAGCTTCTTCCCGGCGTCCGACGACCCGCGCATTGCCATCACCGGCGCAGGTGCCGGGCCAGCGTTGGTGGTGGGCACCACCGGCGATCCGGCCACACCACTGGCCAGTTCGCAGGCCATGGCGGCGGCGCTGGACGACGCCGTGCTGCTGACCGTGGTCAGCGAACAGCACACGGGGTACAGCGCCAATGATTGCTCGATCGAAGTGATCGACACCTTCCTGGTCAACCTGATCCGCCCCGCAGAGGGCACCCGCTGCGAGTGAACCGGGTTGCGAGTGAACACGGTTTGACCGCGTCACTCGTCGGGCGCGATCTGCCCGACAACGAACCAACGGCCCCTCCGTGTGGAGAGGCCGTTGCTCGATGTCGTTCAACTGGCGGAAGGAGTGGGATTCGAACCCACGGAGGCCCAGAAGACCTCAACAGTTTTCGAGACTGTCCCATTCGTCCACTCTGGCATCCTTCCGGGGCGGCAGGTTAGCGGCGCGACGACGTCTTCGGCTCGGCAGATTCCTGTCAAGGCACTGCGCCGGGTGGTCGATGAAGACTGTGTATGAACGACACTTCCCCCCGTGGCGCTGCCGCAGACCCCTCGGGTCGGCTGCTCGAGCTGGATGCTCCTGGCCCGCGCCCGGTGTGGGCAGTGCTGGACGCGGCCGGCACTCGTCGGTTCACGGGCGAACTGACGTTGGCCTGTGCGCCGGTCGTGCGCGCCTACTTCAATGACGGCGAGGTGTACTACGCGGAACGCGATGGCGATCCGACGATCGGCGAACGCCTTGTCGAGTATGGCGTCCTTACCCCCGAGGAGTTGACAGCGGGCACGGTGCAACTGGGCAAGGTCGCGCACCTCGGTCGCCTGTTCGACCGCGTGCCCACAGTCGAGCGCGATCCGGTCGAGCTGGTCCTCGAGGTCGTCACCGGCGAACTGCTGGGCGAGATCGCCGATCACACCGTCGATTCGATCTCGGTCGCCAGCTACAAGCACCACCCCAGTGGCGTCGCCAAGTGGCGTCGTCGAGCGGCCGGCAGCGACGCGCCGCTGACCGGCGAAGTCCCCGTGGTGGCGGCATACACCGGTGAGGTGCCGATCATCCCGACGCCGGCCGCTCACGTCCCGGCAGGCGCGCACGTTGCGACCGTCCACGTCCCGTCCAACGCAGCAAAGGTCGACCACGAATCGATCGCAGCCGACCACGAGCCCACCGCAGCCGACCATCAGATGGTGGCCGACTACGAACAGTTGATGGCTTCGACCACCGATCACGTGAGCGTCGGCGAGCCGACGCAACAGATGGTCGTGCCCGAGGGATTGCGAATCCTCGAGTCGCCGGCCTACCCGCCGCGGCCGCCCACGCCGCCCCGACCTGTGACCGACATGGTGGTCGCCGCCGAGCCCGTGTCGGCGACCGACACGCCGATCGCCGCCGAGCCCGCTCTGGCCTCCGTTGTCGAGGTCGAGGTCAAGCCGATCGCAGCAGACGAAACGTTCCAGCCGGTCGCCGAGTTCGACCAAGTCACCTGGTTCGAGCCGGGCGACGCCGCAACGACCACCGCGGGCGAAGTCGAGATCGAGCCCGCGGTCGCAGTCACGGTCGCGGCTGTCGAAGAGGTGGCATCGTCGGCGCCGTTCTCGTTCGAGTTCGATCTGAACAAGGTGCTGGCACAGGTGGCCCTGGAGAACGACGGCCTGGCGTTCGGGCCCGACCATGACGACGACGACGTCGACGACGATGTGCGCGCCGCTGTGCGTCTGGCGCTGTTCGAGATCGAGGCCGCCACACGGCCGGCGATCACCGATGGCCTGTCGGCAGTGGGTTTCCAGATGGCGCTCGAGACTGCACCCGACAGCCCGGCCGACATCCAGCCGGCGGGTCAACCGGTGCCACGACTGCCTGCTCGAGCACTGTTCAACCAGCCGTCCGGTATCGCATCGGTCGGCACTGCGACCGACACTGTTTCAGACAGCGGTGACGTTCAGAACGATGGCGAACTGGCCGCCACCGGTACCCCCGGAGTGGGCCTTCGCCGTTTGATGGGTGGCACTCGTAAGCCCTGACCGGGTAGGTGTTGCGTCGGCGAACGAATCACCCACGACGCGCAGCGAAGAACGCCTTCAGCAGCGCGCCGGCTTCGTCGGCCAATACACCGCCCTCGACAACGGCGCGATGGTTCAGACGCGGGTCGTCGGCCACCCGGTACAGACTGCGCACTGCTCCGGCCTTGGGGTCGGTGGCTCCGAACACCACGCGCCCGATGCGCGCATTGACGATCGCTCCGGCGCACATCGCACATGGCTCCAGCGTGACGTACAGCGTGCACCCGTCCAGGCGCCACGAGCCCACCTCCGCGGCGGCGGCTCGCAGGGCCAGCACTTCGGCGTGAGCAGTGGGGTCCCCGGTCAGCTCGCGTTCGTTGTGCGCGCTGGCAATGATCGAACCGTCACGAACGACGACGGCGCCGACGGGCACATCGTCGTGCACCTGTGCGGCCACGGCCTGGACCAACGCGGCACGCATCGCGTCGTGGTCGGCGCCGGCTGACATGGCGGAAGTCTCGCAGGTGCTTTCGAACTCGCCGGAGACCGTTCGAGGTCCTGAATCGTCAACGACGCCTTACGCTGACGCTATCATTGATATCGTTTCCGCCAGAGAGGATCGCGAATGTCGCAACTCATCGTCCGCAACCTCGACGAGGATCTCGTTCGTCGCCTCCGCCAACGCGCCAGCGAACACGGACGGTCGGCCGAGGAGGAACATCGCCAGATTCTGCGAGCCGCGCTGCGCAGCGATGGCCTGGGCGCGTATCTCTCCGAGATGCCCCCCGTCGGTGAGGACAGCGACTTCGCCCGCGAGCCCGAGTTCCAACGTCACATTGATTTGTGAGCGGCTTTCTGCTCGACACCAACGTCGTGTCGGAGCTGAGAAAGGCAGAACGTGCTGACGCCGGTGTCCGTCGATGGATGGCTACCCACATCGACGACGAGCTCTGGCTTTCCGTGCTGGTGGTCGGCGAGCTTCGGCGCGGCGTTGCACTGATCAGGCAACGAGACCCCAACGCCGCAACATCTCTCGAAACCTGGCTCGATCGCCTCCTCGAGCAGTACGAGGATCGCATCCTGCCCGTCACCATCCGTGTTGCGCAGCGCTGGGCAGCGATCACGGTGCCCGACCCGGTGCCGATCATCGATGGTCTGCTCGCGGCGACAGCCATAGAGCACGGTCTGATCCTGCTGACTCGCAACACCGACGACGTTGCATCAACCGGTGTCACGTCGCTCAACCCCTTCACCGGCTAGAGGCGAGGGCGCAAGCCGATGCGGCTCAGGCCATCCTCTGCGCTACGTGAGATCACGAGCCGAGGTCGGCTGCTTTCGCCTTCGCCACTGCGATCGCGAGCAACTGGTCAAGCAGGGCGCGATCGTTCTCGCGGGAGTTCAGCGAAACGAACACGGCCACGTTGCCCTCGACTACGGCAGCCTCGAAGTTGAAACTGTCGTCGCGGTCCCTACTGGTCACGAGAAAGACGCGCCCTGCACTCTCGAAGTCCGGTTCGGCGAGACGCTCTGTGTGCCACCGGCCACCGTCCGCCCTCTGAAAGTCACACGGCAATTCCAAGTCGAGATGCAGCACGCTCTCGGCTTGCGCTGCGTCATCGAATCGTTCGATGCGCTCGCCGAACATGGGTCCGTCATCCGGGTTGACCGCCCACGCGATCGCAGCGGTGCCGGAGGGAGTTGGTGAGGACGAAAAAGTCGGTTGTCCACACATGTCTGTCTCACTCGTTCGCTCGCCAGCAGGAAATGACTGCCACGAGCCAGGCAGGTCCTCTGCGTCAACGACAGCCCTCGACAGCGGAACATCGGCATCGTCTGGACCACACCCAGCAACGACAAGTCCGGCCACGACGAGCACCGCGAGACGTCACGTCGTTGGGCGCAGCACCCGCCCAGGTTGCCCGCTCGTGGCGCACGACGCAACCACCATCGAGATCCCAGAAGGTGACCCGCGAATCCCTGCATGGCGTGAACGATGAAGTCGAGGCCGCCGGCCACGGACGAGCGACCGTTGGCCGTCAATGGGCAGTTCTGCTGGCCACCACCAAGTCTGAACCACGAACTTGCTTTCACCGTGGCGGAGGGGGTGGGATTCGAACCCACGGAGGGTTGCCCCTCACACGCTTTCCAAGCGTGCCGATTCGGCCGCTCTCGCACCCCTCCAACGTCTCCGATCGACCGTGATGCAGTCATCGCCAAGTTCGGGGTGCCGCCCGAGTCGATTGCCGACTACCTGGCCCTGGTCGGCGAT
>JANNFQ010000632.1:0-4472 GCA_031380045.1 Acidimicrobiaceae bacterium | reverse complement strand
CTGGCGGCGCTGGTGCCGGTGTTGTGGAACGGTGAGGTGCTGCTGTTGTCCGACGCCCAATCAGGACCGTCGTCGGCCGAGGCCAACGCAGGGCCGCCGGCGTTGATGCGGTACAGGACCGAAGAATCGGTGCCCGTTGTGCCGGTCGTGCGGCCCAGCGTGACGACGTTGTTCGGCAATGTGCCGATCTCGTTGGATGGCACCAGCGAGCCGCCGGCCCACGGGAAGAAGGCCAGCTTCTGACGCAGTTCGTTGTTCCAGCGATCGGTGTCGCTGCCCGCCCACACTCCGGCGTCGCTGACGAAGTAGTCGAACAGACCGACGCCGCGATCACGGCCTGGATTCCAGCTGAACGGCAGCCCGGTGACAACATCCAGCGCCATCATGCCCTGCCGAGGAACTGCGCCCTGACCCCAGTTGTCAGATGCCGAGGGGTTGTTGCCCCAACGCATGTGGCCGCCGATGAAGGCGACGCCGTTGTGGATCTGTACTGCGTAGCTGGTGTCGCCGCCGGTGTAGTTGACCCAGGTGGGTGCGACCGTGGACGACAAGGTGTTGATCTCGAGGCGGGTGTCGGTGTCGCAGCTGGCGTTGGCCTTGTACGCACCGGTGGTGGTGACGATGGCGAACTTGCCGTCCTCTGAGATGTCGAGGTCACGCATGTACGAGTCGAACGAGTTCGAACACGTCGCCTGGTACCACGTGGTGTACCACGAGGTGACCGTCACCGGATCGGTGGTCAGGTCCAGCATGGCGATCTGGTCGCGGGTCTGCCCACCCACCGATGTGAAGTTGCCGATCATCAGCAGACGGTCGCCGGCTGGTGTGATCTCGATCTTGATCACGTTGGTGGCGCCACCGTTGTGCATGCCGGCGACCGCGACGTTGATCTTGGTCGTCAGTGCACCCGTGGTGGGGTTCAGGCTGGCCAGGTTCGTGCGAGGCTGGCCACCTGCAGTGGTGAACAGCCCGCTGGCGTACAGTTGGCCGCCCGACAAACGCAGGTCGCGGACGACGCCGTTGAAGCCCGTCGCATTGAACGTGGTGACGAGTGCGCCGTCGGACATGTTGACGCGGGCGACCTTGCGGCGATTGACGCCGTTGACCGTGTTGAAGTCACCGCCGATGTAGATCGACGTGCCGTCACCGGTCGGGATGACCGTGGTGACGTAGCTGCTCAACACTGGAGCGAAGTTGGGGTCGATCAGACCAGTGGTGGCGTCGAACGCCGCCAGGTACGTACGGCTGTAGATCTGGCCGCCGTTCGATGAGGAGTTCGCCACCTGGGTGAAGGTGCCGCCGATGATCATCGTGTTGCCGACCTGCCAGATCGAGTCGACCTCGCCGTCGATCACGTTCGGCGTGAAGTTGGCCGGATTGTCGGTGGGCAGCTGTGCCGTCTCGGTTGCGGCCGACACCGTGGTGGCAGCCGGGATGGCGATGAGACCAAACGCGATCAAGGCAATGGTCACGGTGTTGGCGATCGTGCGTCGGAACGACATCGGAATTTCCTTCTGCAGGGTGGCGATGAGGGGATCCCCTGCTGCGGATCTCAGTGTCGGGCCGAAAAATGGCCAATTCCATTCAAGAATTCGCGCCTTTCGTGAAGCGGGTTCACGCACAGCGTTGCGGCGCTCACTCAGACGCGATCCTCGAGACGGCACCTGGTCCGAACGGCCCATTGACCAAACGCAAGGTCACGTTCGGCTGGACCATGCGTTAGTCGTCGCGCGAGTCGTCGGCGAACCGCTCTGTGGTCACGGTCCCGTCCATCTCGAAGATGACCAGTTCCGACTTCGACTCCATGGCCAGCTGGCGTCCCAGCCTGACCGCAGACGAACGCGTGTTGTGCTTCGACGACGCCGAGCGCTCGCCTCGCCGGCGCACCTCCCACCCGACGTCGAGCGGCTTCACGTGAACGTCTGCTGACAACTTGGTCCCCTACCGTGCAGCGCGCCGGCTGCCGCCACCGAGCGGCGGCAGGCCCTGTGTGGAGTCCGAACCCTGCCAGTCGGCGAATCGCGCGCCCGCAGCATGACACACATTTCTGAGCGAACCGTCAGGTTTCGGAGGTGCCAGTCGTTGCCAGAGTCACAGGCCCCCAGTTCCGAGCGCCTGGTCCCGAGTCTTCCCAACATCGGCGTGTGCACGCTTTCCACCCACTGGTGGGTGGGAAGTGTGCACACGCTGTTCGGCCGGTCGGCGGGTGACCTGGACGGGAGGCCCGATGGGCCTGCTCAGTCGCTGTATCCGGGGTCGCTGGGCCAATTCGGTTGGAACATGTGCCATTGCTCGGGCGCGCGCCGGATGAGGAACTCGAGCTCGTGGGCCAGCAGTTGGGTCACACGCCCCACGTCGTCACGCAGACCGCCGCCATGGCGTTCGGTGGGGATCGGCGGCCGTACCAGGCCGTGGTGGCCGTTGTAGCGAGGTGTGAAGTACACACCGACGGGCAGCAACGGGGCGCCCGTTCTGAGCGACAACGTTGCGGGTCCGGCCGGCAGTGTGGTTCGCTCGCCGAAGAACTGGACCTCGACACCGGTGCGGTCCAGGTCACGGTCGCACAGCAGGCACACGACATCGTTGTTGCGCAACGCTTTCAGCACTGCGCTGCCTGCGCCGGGGCCCAACGGCACGACCGTCATGCCCAGGTCTTTGCGCAGCTCGACGAACCACTCGAACAACTCGGGCGGCTCCAGCGGCTCGACCACCACGGTCATGCGCAGGCCCTTGTCGGTCAGCCATCGTCCGGCCCATTCCCATCCACCGAGATGTGGCAACGCCAGGATGACGCCGTTGCCCAGAGCGAGTGCGGCCTCGACGTGGTCGTAGCCATCGACGACGATGCCGCGCTGGACCACTCGCTTCGACAGGGTCGGCAGCCGGAAGCTCTCCATGTAGTAGCGCGCATAGCTGTCGAACGCCGTCTGGGTGGCTACACGTACTGCGGTGCGCCCCAGGGTTGGGTTGACGCGCTTGAGGTGCCGCTGGTACATCTCTCGCCGAGCTTGCGAGGCAACGCTGGCACCGAAACCCAGCGACGCAGCCGCTGCGGCGGCAATCGGCCCGGGCATCAATCGCGCTGCCAGCGAGCCGATCTTGTAGGTGCCGACCGTGGCCGCGTCGGCCAGCCGGCTGCGGATGTCGGCGAGCGATGAGTCGTCGTGCTGGTGCGGGCTGTCGGCAGCCGGTTGGTCGGCCACAAGAATCGATCAGGTGTCGCGGCCGGGCCGACCGATGCGGCCGGAGCGTGAGATGCGCGTGTGACGGCGCTCGGTGCGCACGCCCCGACGACTCTGCCGGCGGCTGCGGCGCATCTCGATCTTGGCGGCCGTGACCGGCGCGACGTCGGCTTGCTTCCACACCTTCACGAAACGCTGTACAGCAGTGACGAACGTGAGCGCCAGCGTGATCCACAGGATCGGGATGAGCAGCGGCGGGAACAGCAGACCGAGACACAGCGCGATGATGCGTTCGGCGCGCTCCATCAGCCCGCCCTTGGCATTCAGACCCAGCGATTCGGCCTTGGCGCGCTCGTACGAGATGGTGGCGCTGAGTGCCATGACCGCGAACGGCAGCAACGCCATGTGCGCCGATTCTTCGGATGCGAGGTACCACGCGACACCGCCGAACAGCAGGGCGTCGGTGATGCGATCGATGACCGAGTCGAAGAAGGCGCCGCGCTGGCTGGAAGTGTTCGACGCCTTGGCCAGTGCGCCGTCGAACAGGTCGGGCAGGGCGGCCAGGACGACCAGCAGCAAACCGAGCCGCAGGAAGCCGGCGCCGATCGCTGCGGCCGCACCCATGGCGACCAGCAGGCCGAGCACCGTGAGGTGATCGGGTGACATGCCGGTTCGCTCGAGCCCGGTGCCGACCGGTTTGACCGCTCGGTCGACCGATGCCCGGAACTTTCCGTCGAACATGAGAGTTGAGGCTACCTGACGAGTGGTGGAACGAGCCGACACCTGCCAGCATTCACCCATGAGCAGCACGTCACCGAGCGACCTCGCAATCAGCTTCCGATCCATCCCGCGCCGGCTGCGCGAGGCCCAAGCCGACACGCCGTCCGCCGCGATACAGCAGCACACGTCGGCCATCTCGGACCAACTCGCGGCCGCGGGCGCGTTGATGCGCAGCACGGCCGACCCGGCCGCGATCGCCGACGCCATCGACGCTGTCGCCGCCGACGATTGGAACGACGACACCTTGAACAGCCTGCGGTCGATCGCACTGGATCTGGGCAGCGCACTGCGTGCAGTGGCCGCCGCCAGTCCGAAGCACGACGACTGACCGGCCTGCCCGGCCGCACCCCGCCAGACGACCAGCCGGCTTACTCGGCCCAGTCGTCTTCGGGATTGACCTCGGTGAGGTGTTCGACGACGCGACCATCGACGGCATCGACCAACACCAATCCGCGCTGCCGCGGGGGGTTTTCGGCCGAGTACACCAGCACACGCCAGGTCGGCCGGCTG
>JANNFQ010000556.1:0-5654 GCA_031380045.1 Acidimicrobiaceae bacterium | reverse complement strand
GCGGCGGTCAACCGATGGTGGTCACCTCGAGCTCGCCGGCCGAGTGACGGGCGCGCAGCACCTTCTTGTCGAACTTGCCCACACTGGTCTTGGGCACCTCGGCGATGAACGTCCATCGTTCGGGCAGCCAGAACTTGGCCGTGCGTTCGGACAGCCACGACTTCAACTCGTCGGCCGTGATCGTCGACCCGGGCTTCAGCACGATGCACGCCATCGGCCGCTCGTCCCAACGGGGGTCGGGTACGCCGATGACTGCGGCCTCGAGCACGTCGGGATGACCCATCAGCGTGTTCTCGAGATCAACCGACGAGACCCATTCGCCGCCCGACTTGATGACGTCCTTGGCGCGGTCGCTGATCATGACGTAGCCGTTGGGATACACCGACGCAACGTCGCCCGTACGCAACCAACCGTCGTGGAACTTCTCGGGATCGTCGACGTTGTAGTACGAGCCGGTGATCCACGAGCCACGCACTTCGATCTCGCCCAGCGACTCGCCGTCCCAAGCCACCGCCTGGCCGAGATCGTCGGTGATGCGCAACTCGACGCCCGGCATGATGCGGCCGGTACGCGCCCGCCACGACACCTCGTCGAGACCGGCCATGTCTTTGGGCGGATTGCCGATGGCGCAGACCGGGCTGGTCTCGGTCATGCCCCAGCCCTGCACGATGGGCACGTGGAACCGGTCCATGTACCCCTGGATCAGCCCCTTGGGTACCGCTGATCCGCCGCACATGACCAGGCGGAACGACGACATGTCGGTGTCGGGTGCGTTGTTCAGCAGATCGTTCAAGATGGTCGGCACCGCACCGGTCAGAGTGGGTCGAGTGTCGGCGATGATGCGCGACAGCGGCGCCGCCTGCAAGTACTGCTGCGGAAAGATCAGGTCTGCGCCGATCATCCACGCCGCGTAGGGAACACCCCACGCATTGGCGTGGAACATGGGCACGATGACCAACATCTTGTCGTGCTCGCTGAGCGCGATGTTGGCGGTGGACGTGACCATGATCGAGTGCATGTACGTGCTGCGATGGCTGTACATGACGCCTTTGGGATGGCCCGTGGTGCCGCTGGTGTAACACATGGCCATGCCTGACTTCTCGTCCAGTTCGGGATAGTCGAACCCGCCGGGCTCGGCCGCCAGCAACGTGTCGTAGTCCAGCAGACCGTCGCCCAGACCGGCGGTGTCGCCCTCGCCCTTCACGATGATCTGCTCGACGGTGGTCAACTGGTCGCGCACCTTGGCCAACAGCGGTGCGATGGAGGCGTCGATGATGATGATCTTGTCTTTGGCGTGATTGATGACGTACGCGAGTTGCTCGGGGAACAGGCGGATGTTCAGCGTGTGCAGCACTGCTCCCATGCACGGGATGGCCAGATACGCCTCGAGGTGGGTCTGGTTGTTCCACAGGAACGTGCCAACGCGGTCGCCTGACTGCACGCCAAGGTTGGTCAATGCCGAGGCCAGCCGATCGGCTCGCTCGGCGACCTGCGCGAACGTGGCTTCCTGGTATCCGTCGCCGGTGAAGGTGATCACCTTGCTGTTGGCATGCACCCGCCGGCCGTGGTCGAACAACGGCCCCATCGTCAACTGGTAGTCGTCCTGCATGGTGCTGTGCGGCATGGATCCCCCTCGATCGATTCGTTGCCGCTGCCGACACTAATCCTCAGGTCTGTGGCACACATCGCCCAGTGGGGCATGCATCACGGAGGCGGCATCGCAATCCAGCCGCGCCGTTGCAGTTCGTCGGCAAGCACCTCGGAGGGCATGTCGCGCAGCAGCGCGCGCTGGCTGTCGACGATGCTGCGTCGTGGCGACGCCGGCCGTTTCGGTGTTGAACGCGTCGCCGGCA
This sequence comes from Acidimicrobiaceae bacterium, assembly GCA_031380045.1. Lineage (GTDB taxonomy): Bacteria > Actinomycetota > Acidimicrobiia > Acidimicrobiales > Ilumatobacteraceae > VFMC01. Next base: position 3,801 of record JANNFQ010000556.1, on the reverse strand, counting down.
CTGGCTCGTGGACTGCTTCATCGCCCGAGTCGGTTCCCGAATCGGGCGGCGGTTCGGACGACTCGTCTGCCGTCAACCGTTCGATGAGCTCGGAAGCCTCACCGTTCGTGAACTTCCCACCGGCCTGCCGTTGCGTCAGTCCGAACACGTGGCGGGCGGTGCGAAAGTCGTCGTGTCCGGCCGCCTGCAGCAGCGACCGGAGCAGTTCGATCTGCTTGTGTGAAGCGGGTGGTCCCGATTGCTGTCCGAAAGCCATGGTCGCGAGTGTGCCCTCCGCGCGAACCGTTTCGGCGACAATGTCCGGCGTGAGTTCCCTCATCGAGCAACAGACCATCGTCACCCTGGACCTGGAAGGGGTGCTGGTTCCCGAGATCTGGATCGCCGTGGCCGAGCGAACCGGCATCGACGCGTTGCGTCGCACCACACGTGATGAACCGGACTACGACGTGTTGATGCGTGGCCGATTGGATCTGTTGGCCCAACACGGGTTGACGATGAGCATGATCACCGATGTGATCGGCAGCCTGCAACCGATGGAGGGTGCACGAGACTTCCTGGACGCCCTGCGCGACCGCACGCAAGTGATCATCCTGTCGGACACCTTCGAGCAGTTCGGTGCACCCTTGATGCGTCAGCTCGGAATGCCCACCATCCTGTGCCATCAGTTGGTGGTGACCGATGATCGAATCGTCGACTACCGGCTGCGCATGCCCGACCAGAAGCGCCATGCCGTCGAAGCCTTCCGCAACCTGAACTATCGGGTCGTGTCTGCCGGTGACTCGTACAACGATTCCGCCATGTTGGCTGCCGCCCACGCCGGCTTCTGGTTCCATGCGCCGCAGGCGATCCAGGCCGAGTTTCCCCAGTTTCCTGCCACCCACACCTATGTCGAGTTGTTCGACGCGATCACGGCGGCACTGTGAGCATCCACGACGCGCTGCCGGTCATCGCCGACGCAGTGGCGGCAACGGCAACCGAACACAACTGCCCCACCATCTCGTGGGGCATTGTCGTCGATGGGCAACTGGCACACACCGGTTCCACAGGCGTGCTGCACGATGGTCGCGCTCCGTCGGAGCACACCGTGTACCGCATCGCCTCGATGACCAAGAGCTTCACCGCGGCGGCGGTGCTGTCGCTGCGCGACGAGGGTGTCGTGTCGTTGGACGACCCGATCGTGATGCACGCGCCCGAACTTGCAGTCGTGGCACCCGTCGCCACCGATGCCGGCGCCATTCGCATCCGCGACCTGTTGTCCATGTCGGCCGGTATGGCCACCGACGATGCCTGGGCTGATCGGCACTTGGACATCACCGACGACGAGTTGGACGCGGCGATGGCGTCGGGGGTGCTGTTCGCCGGCACACCGGGAGACACCTACGAGTACTCGAATCTGGGCTTCGGGCTGCTGGGTCGAGTGGTGAAGCGTGCCACCGGCCGCCGAGTGCAGGATGTGATCAGCGAACGGCTGCTGACCCCCTTGGGCATGACCGGCAGCACATGGGTGATGCCGGACCACGATGATTGGGCCCGCCCCTTCGCCGATCGCGATGGACGGGCCGTCGCCGATGACGAACCGCTGGGCGACGGCGAGATCGCGCCAATGGGTGGCATCTGGACCACCATCTCCGACCTTGCGCGGTGGATCAGTTGGCTCGACGACGGGCACCCGGCTCGATCGACCGCCGACTCGGGCCCGCTGCGCCGGGCCTCGCGTCGCCAGATGCAGCAGATGCACCGCTACATCGGCATGGTGGACTATGCGGGACGAACGATCGCTGCGGGATACGGCCTCGGTCTGCGGGTGCGTGACGACCCTCGCCTCGGGCGGGTCATCACACACTCGGGCGGTGTTCCCGGGTACGGATCGAACATGCGCTGGCTGGCCGAGCGCCGATTCGGTGTGATCACGCTGGCCAACGTGACCTACGCGCCGATGACCGAACTGGGACACTCGATCCTCGAGATCCTTGCCGATCACGACGCGCTGCCTGCTCGGCCATCCGATCACTCGGAGATCGTCGAGCACATGGGTCGACGCCTGGTCGACCTGCTGCAAGGGTGGGACGATCGGGTGGCCGATGAACTGTTCACCGACAACGTCGGGCTGGACCAATCGTACGAGCGCCGCCGAGCTGACGCCCAGCGATGGCTGGTGGCGAGCGACGGACATTTGCAGATCGATCATGTGCACACCGTCAGCGCCGCTTCGGGTGACGTGACCATCGCTCGCCCCGTCGGCGTTCCGTCGCTGACGTTGGAGTTCCAGATCGGTCCTTTGCTGCCGCCCAGGATCCAGCAGTACGCGGGCGTCGAAGGATGATGTCGGCCCCCAGCCAGCGGTCAACCAGGAATCCGAGATTGGACCGCCGTACCGGTGGGTATTGCCGCTTCATGACCGACCTTCCGCCGCCGATCGAACCCGTGCCGCCGACCCCGTCGCCGATCCCGATGCCGCCACCCCCGGTGCCACCACAGCCGGGCGATCCGCCGACACCCGCTCCCCCGCAGATCTTGTGAGGGCGCAGATCTCCTGACGGCAGTCGATCGGAAGAAGCGTCAGTCCAGATCGAACATCATGGCTGTGCCGGTGATGTCCAGCAGGCGCTTCAGCGAGTTGCCAGGCGAGTGCAGGACCACGCGTCGATCCACACTCGCATTGCGACGGCTGGCCGACAGCAGCGCACGCAAGCCCGACGAGTCGATGAAACCCACCGCTTTCACGTCGATCACCAATGCGCCAGGCGGATGCACTGCTGCTTCGTCGAGTTGCCCTTCGGCCTGTCGCAGCGCAGCCTCGATGGAGGGGGAACTGACCACATCGATGTCACCCGCCACCACGACCCGACCGTTCGCCTCGACCGTCACGCTGGGTGGACGACCGGCATGACTCTGCGACGATTCGGCATGACTCTGCTCGGCATGACTCTGCGATGATCCGACGCCCGACACGCGCAACCGATACCCAACGGGATTTGCCGTCAAACATCGTCGGCAGCTTCACGTTCGAGTGACCGCGTTTCAGCCCCTGTCGGATGGGGTAGAAATTCGGGCATGGCTCTTCCCGACGCTCGCAAGTACGTGCTCCCCGACCTTCCATACGACTACGCGGCCCTCGAGCCTCATCTGTCGGCACAACTGCTCGAACTTCACCACGCAAAGCACCACGCGGCCTACGTGAAGGGTGCCAATGAGACGCTCGAGCACTTGGCGCATGCCGAGAAGTGGCAGTTGCCGGGTCTCGAGCAGTCGCTGGCGTTCCACATCGGCGGACACCTGATGCACTCGACGTTCTGGGAGTGCCTCAGCCCGCATGGTGGCGGCGCCCCCGAAGGCGACCTCGGTGCCGCGATCGACGCCGAGTTCGGAAGCTTTGCCGGCTTCACCGAGCGGTTCTCAGATGCACTGACCACCATCCAGGGTTCTGGATGGGCCGTCCTGGGCTGGGAGTCGCTGGCCCAGCGGCTGATGATCATGCAGGTCAAAGATCATCATGGGGCACACGTTGTTGCCGCGCGCCCGATCATCGTGGCCGACGGCTGGGAACACGCCTACTACCTGGACTACCGCAACGAGAAAGAAAAATGGGCGGCAGCGTTCTTTAAGATGGCCGATTGGGCCAGCGCCGACGACCGCTTCGCCGCCGCTCGCCAGGTGCCCGCCAGCGCCTGATCAATCAGCGGCCATTACTCGATGGCCATTACTCGATGGTCATTACTCGGTGGCAAGGTGGTCCGACAGGCCGCTGATCTCGAGCAGCCGGTTGACGGCTGCGGTGGGATGCCGCAACACCAGGCGGCG
>JANNFQ010000501.1:0-3878 GCA_031380045.1 Acidimicrobiaceae bacterium | reverse complement strand
CGCCCATGATCTCCGCACCGATCCCGGGTCCGTGCCGATCGGCCATCGCGTGATCGACACCCTCGGTGCCGCCCGGCTCGCCGAGAATTTCGCGGTGGGCGAACCGGGTGGCGAGCAGCCACTCGTGGAGCCGATGCCCGGCGTGACCGAACGGCGTCTCGAGGGCCTGCCCCTCGCCGGTGGCGAACCCGTCCAGCGAGATCGAGAAGTTGTGGATGCGAACGCGCGACATGGCGGCTCCTTCGGGTGGTCGGTGGTTGGTCAGACGGGTTGACCTGTCCTACGGCGACATGTCATCGGCCGTGGGATTCGGGCGACCCGAGATGGTCAGCGAGCTTCTGCATCGTCTGCAGACCGAGCTCGACAGCGCCGAAGCCGATCTTTGCGTCTCGCTGCTGGACGGTTGGGTGGAGCTGCCGCAGCGTCGACACCGTCTTTCCATCGGCTTGTACATCGAGGACAATCGTCACTCGGAAGCGTGCCGGGTCGTCGTCTGTGTCGGCCTCGCGTGTGGCGTCAAGAACGCGGACGAGGACGATCTCACGATCGAGAGCCCACGTCGTCGGATCAGTGATGATCGGGTGACTGCTCATGGCTTCTCCGATGTCGCTGTGGATGCGGTCTGGTCAGATGTGCGCCGGAGGTGCGCATCGAGCCGGTCGAGACGGTGCTCCCACGCAGCTCGCGTGTGCTCGGCCCATGCGGCGATCTCGACCAGCGGCTCCGGCCGCAGCCGGCATGGCCGCCGTTGTCCATCTCGGCTGCGAGTGATCAGACCCGCGTGCTCGAGGACCTTCAGATGCCGGGAGATGGCCGGGAGACTGATCGGGAACGGTTCGGCCAACTCCAGCACGGTTGCCTCACCGTCGGCCAACCGACGCACGATCGAACGCCGCGTGGGGTCCGACAAGGCGGCGAACACGACGTCGAACCGATCAGGGGCCGTCACCGTCATCGCAGCCGTCGCTCGCGCAGATACTTCACAGGTTAGTTATTTAACAGAATGATTACACATAGTCAAGGATGCCCACACAAGGCACGTTGGCTGCCAGTGGGGGCTTGCTGGTGGCCACTGACACACCCAGCGGTAGTGGCCGCAATCACCCAACTCTGGGGTCAGCCGTTGCTCACGAGGCCGGCGCCGCCGTCGATCACGTATGTCTCGCCGGTGATCCAATCGGCGGCAGGAGATGCCAGGAAGGCCACCAGGTTGGCGATGTCCTGCGGCTCGCCCAGCCGCTTCAACGGCAGTTGCGCGGCCAGGCGATCGCCGAAGTTGTCGACCAGGTACGAGGCGAAGTCGGTCTTGACCAGACCTGGCGCCACAGCGACGACCCGTGTGGGACCGAGCTCGGATGCCAGCTGCTTGGTCAGGTGGATCAGCGCAGCCTTGGTCAGGTTGTAGACGCCCAAGCCGCCGCCGGCGCGCAGTCCGCCGACCGACGAGATGTTCACGATGACACCCGGCTTGTCCTTCATGGCGGCATCCCATGCTGCCGCGCTCCAGAACAGCGGGCCGCGCAGGTTCACCTGGAAGGTCTTGTCGAATCGTGGCTGATCGACTTCCAGCGTCGGCCCGTAGTACGGGTTGGCAGCGGCGTTGTTGACCAAGATGTCCAGACCACCGAATCGCTCGATGGTCGCCGCGACGCACGTGGTCGCGCTGTCGGCGTCACCCACGTTGGCGGCGATCACCGCCACCTGCCCGCTGGCCCCCGAATCCCTGATCTCGGCGGCGGCAGCCTGGAGGTGATCGATCTTGCGTGACACCAGCATGACGTTGGCACCGCTGGCCGCCAACGTGGCCGCAATGGCCTTGCCGATGCCCTTCGATGCACCGGTGACCAGCGCAACTTTGCCGTCGAGTGAGATCTGCACGAGGCGGCAGGCTAGCCGGGAAGGCTGGGCACGCTTCGGTCGACGCCGTCAGTCCCGAGCGCTCTCGGCCTGCGCCTCGGCCTGGTCGGCCAGGTCAGGCTCGGGCATCACCATGACCCGTTTGATCCGGCGACCTTCCATTTCGATCACCGTGAACCGCCAGCCGTGGGCGATCATGAACTCGCCGTCGGTGGGTACGTGCTCGAGCGTGTTGAAGATCAGACCGCCCAGGGTGTCCCAGTCGTCGTCGGGTAGCTCGACGCCCAACAGGTCGTCCAGATCGCCGATGGCGATTCGCCCGTCGACCAGATAGGTGCCGTCGGGCAGGTTCTGCACCTCTGAGTCTTCCGAGTCGTATTCGTCGACGATGTCGCCGACGAGCTCTTCCAGGCAGTCTTCCAACGTGATCAGACCGGCAATCGCGCCATACTCGTCGGCGACGATCGCCAAGTGGTACTTCTCGGCCTGCATCTCGCGCATCAGTCGCGCCACCGGCTTGTTCTCGGGCACGAAGCGGACGTTGCGCATGAAGTCGGTCACGGGGCGATCACCGCCGCCTTCACGCTCGGTGCGCATGAGGTCTTTCGTGTACGCCAACCCCACGATGTCGTCGTCGTCGCCAGGCCCCAACAGCGGCAGCCGGCTGTATCCGTGCTCGATGGCCACATCGAGCGCGCCCGTGACGGTTGAGTCATGATCGATGGTGACCATGTCGGGTCGCGGCACCATGACCTCACGCACCACCGTGTCGCCGAACTCGATGATGCTCTCGATCAACTCGTGCTCTTCGTGCTCGACCACGCCTTCTTTGGCTGCAGCCTCGACGATGCCCAGCAGCTCGCGTTCGTTGACGAACGGACCCTTCTCCAGGCCCTTGCCGCGGACGATCACGTTGGTCAGACCAATCAACCCGCGCGAGATCCAACGCACTGGCGGAAACTTCACCAGCGCGGTCACTGGGCGTGCCGTGAACTTGGCCGCGCGTTCGGGATAGATGACCGCGTAGGTCTTCGGTACGGCCTCGGCCAACACGAAGAACACCAGCACGTTCAACATCACGCCAATGGCCACGCCGGCGGCGCCGAACAGCCTGCCGGCGACGATGCCGGTCAGCGTTGCCTGCACGGTTTGGCAGATGTTGACCGTGAGCAACAGCGGATTGACCCAGCGTTCTGGTTCTTCGATCAGCCACAGCAGCGACTTGCCAGAACGATTGCCGTCCATCGCCAACGACTGCGCCTTGTGCCGGCTCATGCGCGACAGACCCATCTCGGCGGCCGAGAAGAAGATCAGCACGACCAGCAGCACGAAGATGACCAGCAACATGCCCACGTCGGCGCCCGTGAGGGCGGCGGCATTCATTCGTGCTCCTGTCGGAAGTTCGCCGGCGCAGCGCCGTGCCAGTGGTGGGCTTGCAGCAGTGCCAGCTCGCGAGCTCGCATCTGCAGTGCCTCGTCGTGTTCGGCATGATCGCTGCCCAGCACGTGCAAGATGCCGTGCACGACCAGCAATGCCAGCTCGTCGTCGACGGTGCCGGCATGCTGGGGCGCCTGGCGCTGGGCGACCACCGGGCACACGACCACGTCGCCCAACAGCAACGGCAGGTCGCCTGGATCGATGGGCGCACGGTCGGGCCCACGCGTGGCGCCACCGCCGATGACCACCTGGGTCACGTCGTGACCGTCGATCGGAAAGGCCAGCACGTCGGTGCTGCCCGACTTGCCCATGTACTCCTCGTTGAGCTCGGTCATCTCACCTTCGCCCACGAACAGGATGGACAACTCCGACAGACCGCGAACGCCTTCGTCGCGCAACACGTCCAACGCCAGGCGTTGCCACCGTTCAAGGTCGAGTGGTACGTCGCTTTGCTCGTCGGCGCAGAACACCTCGGGCTCTCCCTCGCCGCCGACTTTGTGTTGTGCGGCGAGTCGAGGTCTGCTGGGGTCAGCCACTCTGGCGTTCCGATGATGATCGCCGGTCGGAGGTTTGACGGTCGGAGG
>JANNFQ010000495.1:0-9725 GCA_031380045.1 Acidimicrobiaceae bacterium | reverse complement strand
CACCCACCTCTGCCGCACCACCCACCCCCGCTGCACCCCGGACATCACCAAGCTCGACATCACCAAGCTCGACATCACCAAGCTCGACACCAGAACCCTCGACGCCAGAACCGACTGTCGACACTCGGCCGCCATCCACTGCTGCGCCGCCCGACAGTGCGGCCGCCTGAGCGACGCCTCGCCTCACGAGTTGGAGGCGGCAGTTGGGTCGTTCGCGGCCGACTGAATCCGGCTGGCCGACCCCCTGCTCTCCTCACCTCAGCGCTTGCGCATGCGGCGGACGAGGTTGACCCCGTCGCCGACGGCTCGACCTGCGAGACGGCCGACCTCGGTACTGCGACCCGCTTCGGCCGAGATTGCTGCTCGACCGCGACGCACTTTCTCGGTGAAGCTGGTCTGCCACCACACGAAGGCGAACAAGCCCGCCACGATCAGCATCACGGCTCGGGCGCTGGATTCGATGTCGACCGCCGGCTGGATGCCCATCACGACGATCACCGCGATCACCACCAGGTCGAGCCATCGATGGGCCCGTCGGTGCACCACCCGAAACGCAGCCAGGGGGCCGGTCACGATCGCCGCGTTCACCATCATCAGCCCGCCGGCCACCGCCGGCAGGACAGGGGTGGGGCTCTGCAGGCCCTGGGCCACCAGCACGCCGCCCAGCAGGTACTCGACGACCTGGTGCATCCAGAACGGGCGCTTGGCGCGGTCAGTGGACGCTTGGCCGGCCATCGCACCAGGCTAACCGGGCATCCGCTGCGCCGTTCGACCACGGAAAAAGCAACAACCCCGGCGGCCAACGAAGGCAGCACCGGGGTTGTTGAACGGGGAGGTATCGGTATGAACCTCTCCTGACTTGATCTCATTCCCGCCGATTCATCGACGGGAACGTTCTTACATCATGCCGCCCATGCCACCCATGCCACCCATACCGCCGGGCATGCCGCCTCCGCCTGCGCCGCCGGCGCCCTTCTTCTCGGGCTTGTCGGCAACCAGGCACTCGGTGGTCAGCACCAGCGCGGCGATGGATGCCGCGTTCTGCAGCGCTGCACGGGTGACCTTGGCCGGGTCGATGATGCCGGCCTTGACCAGGTCGACCATCTCGCCAGTGGCTGCGTTCAAGCCGGTCGAGCCGGTTGCAGCCTCGACGGCCTGCGTGGTGACTGCGCCTTCCAAGCCGGCGTTGTCGGCAATGAGCCGACACGGAGCCAGGAGGGACTCGTACACCGTGCGCGCACCGGTCGCCTCGTCGCCGGTCAGCGACTGGACGACCTCGAGTACCGCACCGCGGGCCCGAACCAGAGCGACGCCGCCACCGGCGACCACGCCCTCCTCGATGGCTGCACGAGTTGCCGAAACGGCGTCCTCGATGCGGTGCTTCTTTTCCTTCAGCTCGACCTCGGTGGCCGCGCCGACCTTGATGACCGCAACACCGCCGGCCAGCTTGGCCAGACGCTCTTGCAGCTTCTCGCGGTCCCAGTCGCTATCGGTGTTGTCGATCTCGGCCTTGATCTGGTTGATCCGGCCGGCGACCTCGTCGTGCGAACCGCCACCGTCGACCATGGTGGTGTTGTCCTTGGTGATGATGACGCGCTTGGCCGAACCCATCAGGTCCAGCGTGACCGTGTCCAGCTTCAGACCGACCTCTTCGCTGATGACCTGACCACCGGTCAGCACCGCCATGTCCTGCAGCATCGCCTTGCGACGATCGCCGAAGCCCGGCGCCTTGACGGCTGCCGAGTTGAACGTGCCGCGGATCTTGTTGACGACCAGCGTGGCCAAAGCCTCGCCCTCGATGTCTTCAGCGACGATCAGCAGCGGGCGGCCGGTCTTCATGACCAGTTCCAGCGTGGGCAGCAACGATTGCACCGTGGAGATCTTGCCGCTGTTCAACAGGATGTACGGATCCTCCAGCACTACTTCCTGGCGCTCGGCATCGGTCACGAAGTACGGCGACAGGTAACCCTTGTCGAACTGCATGCCCTCGGTGAACTCGAGCTCGGTGCCGAAGGTGTTGCTCTCTTCGACGGTCACGACGCCGTCCTTGCCGACCTTGTCGATCGCGTTGGCGATGACTTCGCCCACCGACGCATCGGCGGCCGAGATGGTGGCAACAGCGGCGATGTCGCTCTTGTCGTCCACTTCACGAGCCTGCGACTTGATCGACTCGACCGCTGCGGCGACCGCCTTCTCGATGCCCTTCTTCAGGCCCAGCGGGTTGGCGCCTGCCGCCACGTTGCGCAGGCCCAGATGGACCAGCGCCTGTGCCAGCACAGTGGCCGTGGTGGTGCCGTCACCGGCGACATCGTTGGTCTTCGTGGCGACTTCTTTGACCAACTGGGCGCCCATGTTCTCGAAGGGATCGTCGAGCTCGATCTCTTTGGCGATGGACACACCGTCGTTGGTGATGGTGGGTGCGCCGAACTTCTTGTCGAGGACCACGTTGCGACCCTTCGGCCCCAGCGTGACCTTGACCGTGTCGGCCAACTTGTTCACGCCGGCTTCGAGGGCGCGTCGCGCCTCGTCGTCGAACTTCAATTGCTTTGCCATGTGATGCTTCCGATCAGATCGTGGTCGGCCGGGTCACTTCGCCACAATGGCGAGGACGTCACGGCTGGTGAGGATCAACAGGTCGTCGCCCTCGATGGTCACTTCGGTACCGCCGTACTTGCTGTACAGCACGGTGTCGCCGACCTTCACGTCGAGCGCACTGTGGGCGCCCTTGTCGTCGCTCCAGCGGCCGGGTCCTACGGCGAGAACTTCGCCCTGCTGCGGCTTTTCCTTGGCGGTGTCGGGGATGACCAGGCCCGACGCAGTGGTCTGCTCGGCCTCGTTGGGCTTCACGACGATGCGGTCATCGAGCGGCTTGAGATTCATGGGTGCAGGCCTCCATTGGCAAGAGCACGTGTCGGGAACGATGGACAGGGCGGTCACTCCCTGGCTCTCCGGGAGATGGGTCCCGAGAGAGGCAGTTAGCACTCGACCTGTGCGAGTGCCAAGGTTAGGCGCGGCAGTGGGCCGTTAGCAACCGGGAGACGAGAGTGCTAACGGCATCCGCCATCGCCCGGTAGCACGATCGGCGCGAGACTGTGGGCGTGGGGCGTTCCGTACGAGAGGATGCCGGACGAGTAGGTGCCGGCGACCGGATCGAATTCCTCACGCCTCGCGACTCGATCTTCGGCGGGAACGCTCCGGTCGACTTCTCGGGCATCGATGTGGACGATCTGCCGCCACCCGACGACGTTGCGCCACGGCAGCGCTGGCTGACGGGCGCGGCCACACTGGCCGTGGTCGGTCTGGTGGGCGGCGGCATCATTGCCGCCGCACCGTGGAGCAGTGGCTCGACAGCGCGCCAGCCCAGCACGCCGGGCATCTCTGTGCCCGCCAACTCTGTGCCGGGCGGCGGCATGAACGGCGTGAACGGCTTGAACGGCGATGTGTCGCGTCCAGTGTCCAGAGGCGGCGAGGCCGATCAGTCGTCCCCACCGGTTACTGGCTTCGTGTTCGACCCGTTGCCGGCAGGCTTCACCGTCAGCGATGCGTCGAGCGACACGGCGAGCAACACGGCGACCCAGGCCGACAACGACCTGACGCCCCCGGGGTGGGGTGAGGTGTGGGCCACTGACGACGCAAGCCGCAGCAGCGGCTCGTGGTTCTCGGTGACGCTGCTGCCGGCCCAGTACCCCGAGTTCGGCACAGCGGCAACACGAGTGGACCTGGGGGGCCGCATTGGCGTCGTGCGCGAGCAGGGCGACGGTGTGCTGCAGATCACCATCCCCCTGTCGCACAGCAACAGCCGCCAGACGCTGCTGGTTCGGTCGTTCGGTCGCACCTTCGCCGGGTTGGTTGCGCTGGCCGAGTCGATCGGCGTCGAGCAGGACCATCCGCAGCTGGTCGACGACCGACCCGTGTACCTCGACCAATCGCAGCTCGAGGGGTTCGAGCTCGTCGCCAGTGGCGCCACCGAACGCGACCTGTTGGACGCGTACCTCACGGGCGCGACCAGCGCGTCCACCTACTACCAAACGGGCAACGACGACACGTTCATCTCGATCGATGCATCGCCGCGCGACGCGTCGCTGGAGCCACTCGGCCGGCTGGCCGTGGGGCCGGTGCGCATCTTCCCGGACTCCAGTTCGGTCTCCAGCGACTTCACCGGCGACGATCTGGTGCTGGGTGTGTCGCCCAGCGGGACGAACCCGAACGTTCTTGCCCGCTGGCACACGGACGACACCACCATTTCGATCAGCACCACCCTGCCCCTCGGCGATCTGCTGGCGCTGCTGCCCACCGTGCGCCGCACCACAGCGAACGAGTGGTTGGTGGTGCAGCGACGAGTCGACGACAGCCAATCGTCCAACTCGGCGAGCGTCCAGGGCGGCCCCGGCATCATCATCGGCAGTGGAACCTCCAGCAGCGGCGGTGCCTGGAGCGCCACTGTGCAACCACCCGATGGCGTGCAGATGCGGTTCTTCAACATGACGCAGTTCATCGTCGGCGGCGACAACATGGGTGACGGGCACGACATCACGGTCAAGTCCTTCGTCGGCGGCACGATCGCGATGGCGCTCGGCCCGCCGGGCGTGCAAGCTGGCGAAGTGCAGGCTGTGTTGTTGCGGGTGATGATCGGTGGCCAGGTCGTGGCCGAGGCACCCATGACCGACATCGGTCAGCTCGATCCAACCAACTCGTTCGCCCGACCGGCCGCTGCTCTGATGTTCGAGCAGACGGGGCCCTTCGACGCCCAGTTGGTCGCCCAGGATGGGTCTGTGTTGGACCACGTCGCATCGCCGGGATACGTGCCATGAGCCGGTCGAGCAGTTCGGTCGGCGACCAGATCGAGTTCCTGGCGCCGAATGACACCGCGTTCGGCATGGCCGGCATCGCCGACTTCGTCGGCTTCGATGGCGACGACCAGGCGATGTTCGGCGACGACGGTCCCCGATCGAAGTGGCTGCCCGTGGTTGCGTCGGTGGTCGTGTGCGGGCTGCTCGGCGGCGGCATCATTGCTGCTGCTCCGTGGGACGAGGGCGCCCCGGCGCCGCCCCCGACCACGACCACCGACGTCACCTCGACCACGATCGCCGCCCCCACCACGACCGAACGTGTGCTGGACATCGCCTCGTTCGGCCCACCTGGCTACGTGCTCGATGACCCCACACCGTTCCAACTGGCCGGCGGGTGGAGGTCTGACGACTTCGATCCGACGCTCAACAACACGTTCGAGGTGTGGGCCACACCCGATGCCACGCGCACCAGCGGGCAATGGCTGGCGGTGGCGACATTGACGAGTCGCGTCGATGGAAACATGATCATGGCCGACGGCGTCAGGATCGACGTCGGATCAGGCACCGGTGTGGTGTCGTCCAGTGCCGACGGTGTGACCAGGCTGAGCCTCACCGCCAACGACCAGACCCCCCTCGAGCTGCAGAGCTTCGGCTTCGGTCTGGGCGATCTGCTGGCCATCGCCGATCAGATCCAGACGACGACGGCGGCCGAGAGCCCCCTGCAGTTCGGCGTGGCTGGTGGTTTGCTGGCCGGGTTGAGCCAACTGGTGTCGGCGCCGGTGCCCACCGGGGGTCTCGAGATCTACAACGTGATGACGCGTCCCGACTCCGACGTGTACTACGTCGACGGCAACTACTCGCAGTCCATCGACATCGGGCGTCGCTTTGAAACCCCCGTCGACACAGTGGTCAGGAAGTTCTTGCTGCAGCCCGTCACCGACCTCGGTGTGGGCGACCAGGCCGAGCTCGACGACCTGTCCCGTCACGGCACGCCCTATGAGATCCGTGCCGCCCCCGGGGAAGGCGAGGTGTTCGTGGCCACGGCGCTGGGCCCTCGGCCGGTCACGCTGTGGTCGCAAGGCGTCGATGTGTCCACGCTGATCAGCATGCTGTCGCAGGTGCGGCTGGCCGGCGACTTCGAGTGGGCCGACCTGATCGACCGTTCGATGAACGGCGGCATCACGGTCGACGACGCCGACAGTTTCTATGAGCCGCCCACCGTGATCGGACGGTTCCAGCCCGCGACAGATACAAACGAACCGTACGGGCCGCTGTGGACCATTCAGATGCAGGCCGGGCTGACTCCCCTTCTCACGATCTACACCGACAACAGCGGCTGGGGCGGGTACATGGGAGACACGCCCAGCGCACCCACCGTGCGACGGTTCACGTCGGCCACCACCACGTTCCTGATTGCGACCGTCGAATGGCCGAACGCGGCGCGGCGCATCAGGGTGACGGTCGATGGGCGGGTGCCGGTGGAGGTCTCGATGGTGCAGGTCGGCGATCAGCCGGTGTACGCCGCCGGCTTCGGGTACACGGAGATGGCCGAGGCAACCGTCGAGTTCTTGGACGACGACGGCAACGTCGTCGGCAGTGGAGTCGCGATCTGATGACCAGCCGGGGCAGCGCGCATGCGTCGACCAGACCAGTCGACGAGCGCATCGAGTTCCTGGCGCCGAACGATGCCGCGTTCGGCATGGCGGGCATCGCCGACTTCGTCGGCTTCGACGGCGACGACGAGCCGATGTTCGGCGACGAGGGCCCCCGTTCGAAGTGGCTGCCTGCGGCCGCCACCGTGGTGGTGCTGGCGCTGCTGGGCGGCGGAGTGATCGCTGCCGCCCCCTGGGATGACACCGGCCAGGCCACGCCGGCCCCGTCGACCACCGTCACCCCCGCGACCACGCCCGAGAACACGCCCGTCTCCACCCGCCAGGTTCCGACCACCACCGATCGAGTCTTGGGCATCGACCAGGTCGGGCCGGCCGGCTACGTGCTGGACGACGCGGGCACGTTCTTGTTGGCAGGCGCCTGGGTGGCCGGCGTCGAGTTCCGTCCCAGCGAGGCGTACGCCGACGACTGGTTCGACCTGTGGACCAGCCCGGACGCCACCCGCACCACCGGGCAGTGGTTGGCGGTCACGACGTCGAAGGCACGTGGCGACTACGACGAGACGTTGCCGAACGGCACGCGGGTCGTTGTCGGTCACGGCATCGGCGTGGTGTCGACAACTGCCGACGGCGTCGCGCGACTGCTGTTCACCACCACCGACGGAACCCCGTTCGAGATCGGCGGCTTCGGCTTCGGCCTCGGTCAGCTGCTGACCGTTGCGGCGCAGGTCGATTCGTTGCCCGACGACACGATCGACTACGGCTCACTGCCCGACGGCATCTTGGCCGGGCTGACCCCCAGGGTCTCGGCCCATGTACCCAACGGCGGGTTGAACCCCTTCCTGTTGATGGCTCAGCGCCAAGGTGGCGCTCACTACGTCGATCCGGTCTCGGGCGCCTCGGTCGAGCTGGCGGTCAGCCAGCCGACCGAAGTCGACGCCGCCGTGATCGACTTCTTGTTCCAGCCGGTGACTACCGCAAGCGCCGACGAGCAGGCTTTTCCGCTCGTTGTGTTGACGCGCGATGGCCTCCGATTCCGGCTCAGTTCTCTGCCTGATTTTCCCGACACCATCGTGGCCACGTCGGTGCGGCCGGGCGACGATCTGATGCTCGACACGATTGGCGTGCAGGCTGCCGGTTCGCTGACGGTGTGGGGATCGAACATGACGGTGCCGTCCATGATGCGCGTGCTGACGCAGGTGCGGCTGGCCTCCGACGACGAGTGGGTGGACGCCATCGATCGCTCGAACCAAGGTCTGCTGAACGTCGGCGACTCGTCGACATCGCCACCCGTCGTGATCGGGTTGCAAGACCCGTCGGGGCCCGACGACGAGTGGTATCGATTCGAGATGACCCCCGATCCGTCATACCTCTTCGTGTCCAGTCGAAGCAGCGGGTGGGGCGGGCCCATGGCTGACGTACCCCCCGGAACCACTGCGCCCACGGTGCACAGATATGCGTCGGCCTCGGCCACCTTCCTGGTTGGCACGGTGGGATGGAAGAGCCCGATCCGTCAGATGCGGGTGACGCTGGACGGTCAGGCTTCGGTCGACATCCCGATGGTGCCGGTGGGCAAGGCGGTGTACGCCGCGGGCTATGCGTTCAACGAGATGCTGCCCGACACGGTCGAGTTCCTCGACGACAACGGCAACGCCGTCGCCGTCTGATCAGATCAGATCAGATCAGGTCCGGCGCCGATCAGGTCGACGCCGATGCTGCGCGCCAGATCGATCACCGTCGTCAGCGGCAGGCCGATCACGTTGCTGACGCTGCCGTGCACCCCCGCCACGAACATGCCGCCGGCACCCTGGATTGCATACCCGCCGGCCTTGTCGAACGGCTCGCCGGTGGCGATGTACCACTGGATCCCCACCGGCGTGATGGGCGTGAACGAGACGAGGGTCGTCGTCACATCGGTGGCCGACGCACTGCCGCGACGCACGGTCACACCGGTGTGCACGCGATGTGTGCGGCCCGCCAGCCGGGTCAACAGGCCGCGCGCTTCATCGGCATCGACCGGCTTGCCCAGGATGTCGCCATCCAGATCGACCGTGGTATCGGCAGCGATGATCAGCTCGTCGTGGTCGACGACAGCAACCGCGGCAGCCTTCTCGATCGACAGACGGCGCACGTACGTGACCGGATCCTCGCCGGGCAGCACCACTTCGTCCAGGTCTGCCGGCCTGACGTCGATGGGTGCACCGAGTTGCGACAGCAGTTCGAATCGGCGTGGTGACGCCGACGCCAGGACGATGCGAATCATCCGCCGCTCAGCGCCATCACGTCGGCATCGTCTGGCACGACGAGGTCGTCGAGGTGGTCGAGGTAGCCGTGCGGAAGAGCGACGCGGATCGGTCCATTGGTGTGGCCGCGGCGGATGCGTTCGCCCCCGGCGACGATGGTGGTCGACGGATCGACGGCAGCGATCAGGTCTTCGAGCTCGGCCAAGGTGCACACCATGGCGAACGAGCGGCGCACCTCGCCTCCCACGGGATAGCCGGTCAGGTACCACGACGTGTGCTTGCGGAAATCGCGCATGGCCAGATCGGCGCCCAGATGATCGACCAGCAACGCCGCATGGGCATGCATCACCTCGCACGCCTGACCCAAGGTGGGCGAGGCCTGCACGGGACGACCGGTCAGTGCATCGACCAGATCGCGGAACAGCCACGGCCGACCGAGGCAACCGCGTCCGACGACGACACCGTCACAGCCGGTCTGGCGCATCATCTCGACGGCGTCGGCAGCCTCCCAGATGTCACCGTTGCCCAGCACCGGGATCTCGGGCACCGCAGCCTTCAGTTCACCGATCGCGTTCCAGTCGGCCGAGCCTGCGTAGTGCTGCTCGGCCGTGCGCGCGTGCAGCGCGATGGCAGCCACTCCTTCGTCGACCGCGATGCGGCCGGTGGAGATGTAGGTGAGCAACGAGTCGTACAGCCCCATCCGGAACTTCGCCGTGATCGGCACGCCGTGCGGCGAGGCCGCCGCAACCGAAGAACGCAGGATGGCGCGCAGCAGGTTGGGTTTGGCGGGCACCGCAGCGCCGCCACCCTTGCGAGTGACTTTGGCCGCAGGACACCCGAAGTTGATGTCGATGTGGTCGACACGATCGGCATCGCACAGGCGCCGGATGGCCTCGCCGATCATGACCGGGTCCGAGCCGTACACCTGCAGGCTGCGCGGGTGCTCGTCGCGCCCGAAGGTCATCATCCGGTCGGTCTTGGCGTTGCCGTGCACCACGGCCGTGGCCATGACCATCTCGTTCACATAGATCAGGCCGGGGGCGAACCGCCGGCACATCGTTCGGAACGGCGCGTTGGTGACG
>JANNFQ010000490.1:0-5902 GCA_031380045.1 Acidimicrobiaceae bacterium | reverse complement strand
CTCGCCGAGTTCGGTCACCTGTTCGAGACGTTCGTGGTCGGCGAACTCCTCAAGCAGGCATCCTGGCGCGACGACGTGCGTGAGCTTGGTCATTGGCGCACCCACGACGGCCAAGAGGTCGATCTTGTCGCTGAGACGCTCGACGGCACCGTTGTCGGCTTCGAGATCAAGGCAGGCCGCGAAGTCGACACCAAGTCGCTCCGCGGTCTCATCGCCCTGCGTGACCGTCTCGGCGATCAATTCCGCGCCGGCTACTTCCTCAACACCGGCAGCGAGGCCTACCAGATCGACGACCGGATCCATGTCTGCCCGATCGACCGGCTCTGGCAGACCAACGGCACCCGGATCAAGCGGGGCACGGTCGGGCGCGGGACAACGGAAATGCAACGAGATGTAACGAGTCGGTCGTGAGATTCCGGTGCGGTGTCCGATCGTCGCTACCGTGACACCGATGCTCGTCGCTGACCTCCGCCACTTCCTCGACATGCCCGACGATGCGCCGATGCCCGCAAAGCGACTTGGTCTGCAACTGTCGGCAATCGTGCGGGCAGCGAGTGCTCGGCCGACGGGCAGCGGTGCTCGGTCGGCGATCGGTTGCACGCGTCGGCCGGGCCGTCGACCGTGCGAAGGGTTGATCATGGTCTTCCGCCGCACGAGCGGCGAGATCGCATGGAGTTGTGACGCGTGCGGTGATGAAGGCTCGATCTGCGGCTGGGAAGGATCACCAGCCGACGTGTCAGGTCTCGACGACAGCTATGCCGAAGGTGAC
Organism: Acidimicrobiaceae bacterium; assembly: GCA_031380045.1. Classification (GTDB taxonomy): domain Bacteria; phylum Actinomycetota; class Acidimicrobiia; order Acidimicrobiales; family Ilumatobacteraceae; genus VFMC01. The sequence goes on along the minus strand of JANNFQ010000490.1, from coordinate 5,133 downwards.
ACGGTCACGTTGGTGATCGCCCGTGACCTGTTCGATGTGATTCGCGGCGTGTTGCTGCTCGATGATGCATGTGAGCTGTTGGTCGCGCGCGCCGAAGGCACCACCTTCGGGCTCGTCCTGAAAGGACCCACGGGTGCGTTCGAGGAGCTGGTCGAGTACGTCGCGTCCGAGGCGAACGCCGATGCCAGCCGGCGCCGAGTGCGCCTGCTCGACGAGGCGTGCACGGCGATAGAAGCGGCGTTGGTCGGCGAGTAGCCGTGCTCACGGTTCGGGGCACGACGAAGTTCTTGGATCGCGTCGGCCGACCGATGGCTGATCCGCCGCCGTCGTCGACGGTGCTGGGCGACTGGTACGCGAACGTGTTGTTCTGGCGTCCGCAGGTCGCACTCTTCGTCAACGCCACGACTTTCGTCCCGGTGCTGATGTCGCTCGCTCCGGCGTCCGGTGTTGTCACCCGATTCCCGGCGGCGATGGCCGAGGTGCTCGGCGCGCTCGGGCTTGATCCGCGCTTCGTCGAGTCGGAGTCGACCGAGATGAAGTTGGTCGTGCTGGCCAAGACGGTGAGCCGTCAGGTGCTCGGTGTGATGAACGAGTTCGCCTTCATGGCCGAGCACACGATCAGCACCGGCCGTTCAGATCCGGCCGATCTCCTCGGGCTTTCAGTGTGGCTCGCGAACACGATCGTCGGTCCGATCTTGAGGGACGATGGCTACACACCGCTCGGTGCGCTGCAGCGAGTCGTTGCGACGGCCATGCCCGACAGCTGAAGGTTGCCGGCCGACTCGCAAGCACAGTGTCCGGCCGACACTCATCGTCGGGTGACCTGCGGTTATCAGTCCCACGGTCACAGCGGACGGGTCCGTGTCAGCGGCGCCATGCTCCGCACCGGCGGACGACCAAAGTTGTCCATCCACTTGTCCATCTACTGCGCGCTAATGCACGATGTTCAACGAGACCAGACGAGGAGAGGACAGAAGCCCGACGGCAGCGCGGGCTCGTGCCCTCAACGGCGCGGGCGGGTTGATGGGAGAATACGGCGACAACGCTGCCGCCCATCGTTTCGGCGCTCGACGCGGCGATGGCCGCCGGCCGCGAGATGAACACTCAAGACGCCGTCGCGCTGGCGATCGGCACAACTGGCTCAGCTCTCCCACCCTCGACCATCGAGTGAGTCTGGAGACAGCGTGATGGACCATTGACTCTCACGGAAGTTCCAGGTCGTCGGCGATGGTGAAGAGCTCCTCGATAAGTGTGTCGAGATTGTCGTTGCTTTCGATCGTTCTGGTGGGAAGCCCGGCGATCTCGAGCAGGACAACGAAAAAGCTCATGGCGCCGATTTGGTCATTCCGGGTTGCCCAAACAGCGAAGCGGTTGGCAAGGTCTGGGTGCTCGAGGCGTTGTAGCGCTAGCGCTGTTGTTGTGGCGCCGTGCCAGCGAAGTTCGTCGAAGCGCAGCTCGAGACAGCAGGTCCATGGGTCGCGCAACTCACTACCGGTGATGTCAATGTCCTCGGGTGACAGGCAGCGGGCAGTGAGCAGGTGCCACGCCGCTGCCAGATCGATCCATGAGTTCAATCGTCCGCCACCGGACTCGACGACCTTCGCATACCAGCGCGCAGCGCCTGGCCAGTCGTGGCGCATCCTCGCCACGGTGCCGTGCAGTTCGTCAGTGAAGCGGTTTGCGTTGGCACTGTGTAGGTCTGTGGCGAAGTTGGTCAGTCGGCTCAAAGGTTGTTCGACTCGATCGAGGTGGCCGCTGTGTGCCAGAGCGCGGACAGCGGACCATTCCGCGAGCAAGCGGCTCGCCGGTGGGGCTGCGAGCCATCGATCGAGGCTGTCGAGGAATTCGTCAACGTCACCCGCTGCCAACCCGCCATCGGCAAAGAAGAGATAGGGCGACGAGGCGAACCAGCCAACAGGTATCGGTGAGCGATCTCGGATCAGTCGCCACCCGCGTTCCGTCGACTGACTGATGTGTTGAAGGAAGCGACTTTTGTCGTGACCCGCCAGCTCATCGAGGAGATCGTCGGGGGCGCCTCCGGCCAGCGCAGCATCGTGCAAACGAGAGCACATTTCGTTCGACTCTCGCTCGGACAACTCGTTCAGGAGGGGAATGACGCGCAGCCCGTTCTCCCACTCCTGGTGGGCAATGCACCAGTCGAGAGCGACGAGCGAATCGGAAAGGTACTCGCTGAGGCGTTGCATGACCTGTCGCTCGTCGGGTCCAAAGGTGCGCAGCGTCAGCGGCCCGATCGTTGCAGCCATGTAGCGAGCATGTTGGCAACGGGCCCACTCATCGGAGCCCTGGCGTTGCAGGCATTCACGTCCATAGGCTCGCATCGTTTCGAGCATGCGGTATCGAGTGGTTCCATCTGGTGCGGTGGAACGTTGCAGCAGTGATCGGTCGACGAGTTGGGGCACGACTTCGCCAATGTCGAAATCGCTCACGTCGTCGCCTCCGGCGATTGCTCGGGCGGCGGCGAGGTCGAAGCTGGCCGGAAAGACCGATAGTCGATCGAACACGGTCTGCTCAACTTCGGTGCAGAGGTCATACGACCAGTCGAGGGTGCCGCGCATTGTCTGGTGCCGCTGCATGCGCGAGCGTCGACCTCCAACGAGCATCCTGAACCGTTGTTCGAGGTTGGTGACCAGTTCGACCGGGCTGAACGCACGTACCCGTGAAGCGGCCAACTCGAGTGCCAAGGGCAACCCATCGAGTCGTCGGCACAGTTCAACGACCGCTTGGGCCTGCTCGGCGTCGATCACCAAGTCGGGCGCCTCGTCACGGGCGCGTTCGAGAAACAACCGCTCCGCTTCCTCTGGCGACAACGGTGGAACCGGCACCATCCGCTCGCCTCGGATCATCAGCGGCTCGCGGCTCGTCACCAGCACTACTGCCCTCGGACACCCGGCGACGATCCGTTCCACCGCGTCGGCTGCCGCGGCGAGGAGATGCTCGCAATTGTCAACCACGATCAGCACCCGCTTGTCGCGCAATCGTGCGACGAGATGACCTATCACGTCGCCCTCCTGAGGCGCGGTGAGAGCCAAACCGGCAGCGAACGCGAACGGAACCGTGTCTGCCACCGCCACCGTTGCCAACTCCACCATCCAGCACCCGTCGGGGAACGATTCCGACACTGCGCGAGCGGTCTCCACGGCTAAACGGGTCTTCCCGGTGCCACCGACACCGATCAGGGTCACGAGGCGGTGGTGAGCCAGTTCGTCGACCAGCGATTGCAGTTCATCGGCGCGACCGACGAAGGTCGACAGCTCAACGGGCAGATTGCCGGGCAGATCGGCCAGCACGCGCAACGGCGGGAAGTCGGCTGGAAGACCCGATGCGATCAATTGGTAGAGCGCCATGGTGCCGACATCGCGCACCGAGAACGACCCGAGCGCCCTCACATCGGCTCCGGCGGGCAAGGTGGTGGTCGCGATCCGCGCTGCTTCACTGAGCACGATCTGAGCCCCGTGGCCTGTCGCAGCGATGCGGGCGGCGTGATGGACGGCGAGCCCGACGAGTCCCTCGTCATTGTGGGTGGCCTCGCCGAGGTGGATGCCCATTCGTACCCGCATCTCGAGCCCATCGGGCCATTGCTCCACGACCAGACCGCGTTGGGCATCGAGCGCCGCGGCAACCGCCGCCGAAGGGTTGTCGAACGTGACGAAGAACGAATCACCCTCGGTGCCTTGCTCGGTTCCGGCGTGTTCGGCAACGGCGGCACGTATGATCGCTCGGTGCCGGTCGAGTAGGTCGGCGTACCCGGCGCCCGCCCGACGCAGGAGTTCGGTGGAACTCTCGATGTCGGTGAACAAGAACGTCAGCGTGCTCGTCGTGTTGCGGGCCATCCGCCCCTCCTTCGGCGTTGAGTCTTCCACGAACGCGTCAACACCCTCGCCGCCGCCGGACCCGTGCCCGCATTTGGAATCGGCGACGGATCAACTGCACCTCACGCCCCGAACGGCGACCGTAGCTACCCGCGAGATGACCACTCAAGACGCCGTCGCGCTTGCGATAGGCGCGACGGGTGGCTGAACCGTGGGACCCCGGAGGGACTCGCCACGCTTCTTGGGCTCGCCGGCCTCGGACCGATGTCCGGGTCTCTGTAGGCGGATCTATGGCCGTGCGGTCGTCGCCCGTTGTTCCGCGACGACAGCGGTCGCGACATGAACGAGGGCAATGGCTGCGGCGAGGGTCGCGAGGACGGCTCGCGATTCGTTGATCTGGTGGGCGACTTCGGCGATGTCAAACACGGCGAACACGACCGCAAAGGCCATGATCGCGAACAACAGGCTCCGACGGTTCCGCAACCAGACGAGCGCCGCCAACGCGAGCGATGCGGCGACGGCGACGATGACGAGGGCGTTCGATTCGGGGTTGAGACCGAGGACGGTCTCCGCTGAAGTCTCTGAGTGCTCGGTCGCTTCGCCACCTGGCACTTCGGTGTGTGTTGTCCCGGCCCCGGTGGGCTCATCGGTGTGAGTGACCTCGCCGCCGCCTGTTTCTCCGGCGGGTGTGGTCTGCACGGTGGTGGTCTCTGCGGGGTCCACGGTTCCTGCGGCGGTCTAGGTGTGTGTGGCGGCGTGACGTTCGGCTGCGATGCCGATGGCGAACAGGGCAGCGCCTGCGATCAGCAGTGAGCTGAGCAGCCAGCGCGGTTGGGAGAGCCGGCGAAGTGTCATCGGGGTGTCCGCACGATCGGCATTTCGACGGCCACCGGGCCGGTCGTGGCGGCGCACGCGTCCAAACGTCGGCCTTGACGCCGGAGCGCGATGACCATCGCCATGGCGCCGATCGCGATCGCAGCGGTGCCGAACAGCGCGAACCCTGCAGCGGTGCCCAGACCGATCGCAGCAATGAACCCGAGGATCGGCCCGGCACAACACGCCGCGCACGCCACTGCCCCGACTCCGACGATGGCCACGCCCTCCTTCTTGGTGCTCATACCGGGGCGCCGAACAGCGAGTGGAGCACGGGGAGGGCGTCGTGGGGTGCGCGGACTTCGAGGGCGACGCCCCGGCTGTCGATGGTGATCGCGAAGGTGAAGAACTCGCAGCAGTCCTGTTCGGCCGCGGTAAGTCGCATCAACTCGCCCAGCGGTGTCGCCGGCCCGAACGTTAATCGCAGCCC
>JANNFQ010000429.1:0-3588 GCA_031380045.1 Acidimicrobiaceae bacterium | reverse complement strand
CCTCCGATGGTTCGGTCACCACGACACAACCGTTCGCCATCGCCTCGATCATCCGCGCCCACTCGAAGTACGGCGGTGCCACGGTGCCGACCGGCAGATGCATCGCCCGGTCGCGATGCAGGTTGATCAAGATGCGCGCCGTCGACAGCTGTCGATACTTGTCGGCACCGAACAGCACGCCCGGCGTGTCGGCGACGATCGGCCGATCGAACCGGAACAGCCGCACGTCGGTGTCGTACCGCTGGAGTCGCGGCGCCAGGTCGGCCAGGGCCGCGCCGCGTCGACCGTCGAGACCACCCATGAACAGCACATCGGTGCTCCGCTCGGCGGCAGACGTAGCCTCGATCGACGGCACTGCGCCGAGTTGCAGGTGGTGTGCATCGATGCCGAGCGCGCGAAGTGCGTCGACACCGTGAGGATTGATGTCGATCGTGGCCAGACCCCGCCGACACGCATCGACCGACAGATGGAACCACGGTGTACCGGGCTGCTCGGTGCACACGCACACGCCGACCGCAGCGGCACGTTGCAGGTCGGCCGTCGGATGGTCGGACAGTTCGAAGAACTCGTGCGGTGCGACCACCAGATCGATGCTGCCGCTGGCGTCGGGCAGCGACCCGTCGTCGACCAAGGTGGAATCTCGACCGGTCTGTGCCGCAGCCTCGACCAGCCAGGTCGCGATGTCGCGCATGAACCCGTTCCCGGTCGGCGCGACGAACACGCGCACTGGTGCCCGATGACCGGCTGGCTGGTCGGCCATTCTTGATGTCGTGATCATCGGGTGCGGCGCAACACCAGGCGAACTGCCTTGCGCGGTGCACGCCCCAACTTGCGAATCGCTCGGCCGAAGACCCCGGCCTTGTCGGGATGGTGACGCACGTCGCGCAACATGCCGGTGACCAGCGCGTGCCTGCTCATCGCGGTCGGCAATGCCTCGGCCATGGCGCGCACCTCGGCCCGCCTGGCCAACGCCTCGTCGCGAAGTGTCGCGATCTGCTGCTCGGCAGTATCCACGCGTCGGCGAAGTTCTGCGTTCTCGGCGCTGAGGCGGTCGATCTCTGCGGAAGTCACTATGCCAAGATAGAGCGTCGGTCGGCTCCGAACCGCGTCACGGAACCGCTACCGACCGAACCCCGATTCCTAGCTGACGGTGGTCCTCCGAGCCGGGAATCGTTGACGCTGGCACCCAAATCGGTGCACCGATGAAGACCTCCCCGCATTCCGGCTCGTACGTCAACGCGGCAGACATCAGTTCGCCGGAGCGGACAGTGGATGCCCACCGCTGTGCACCGTGCTCGACTTGAACCCGAAGATCGTGGGGTGCTGGGTTGACCAGTTCAATCACAAGTTCGCCGGCGGGCCTGCCTATCTCGACGACGAGGCGACTTCGTTCGAGGGAATATCGCTGCCCCGTTCCTTGATAGTCGGGCACCGCCCAGCCAAGGTCGTCGGACGATGGCATCGTGATGGCACCAGGCTGGACCGGCAGCCCGCGCGTCGACGACAAGACAAAGACCGTCCCGAGCGGAGTGACGTCGGTGACGTGCTTGCAGGCGGACCATCCCGATCGCAGGCAAGTCTCGACGAAGTACGACTCTTGGAAGCCGAGTTCGAGCCAGCCGTTTGCTCGAATCGCCCAGAGCGACTCGCCGTCGAGACGCAGGCCCCATGGAGCGTGGAAGGATTCGAGAATCGGCTCAGCAGCCAACACCACGTTGCCATCAGGCTTCACAACTCGGTGAAGCTCGTTGAGCATTCGCTGATGGTCTGAACAATGGTGGAAGCATTCGTAGAACAGCACGGCGTCGTACGTCCGCTCGAGTTCAGAGACGCCGAGAAACTCGCCGACCTCAGTGACGACGTCCAGACCCAAGCGGTGGGCTCGCTCAGCGACCATGCGGACGAAGTTCTCGTCGATGTCGATGGCATGGACGTCGTAGCCCATTCGAGCAAGAGTGATCGTCGTGTTGCCCCAGCCGGCGCCGTACTCGAGCACCGATGCTCCTGTGGGTAGCGCCATGACCTTGACCATGAATCCGATTGCCAGGAGCTGGTTCGACACCGTCTCGGGGCTCTTCGTGTAGTACGGAAATGGAACACGGCTGTCCACTTCGAAGCCGGAGGTCTCGTTCTCACTGCAGTACTCGCCCCGCGTCGAGAGACGCGTGTACAACTCGAACTGCTCAGCCCGGTACTCCTCCGACCACGGCGAGGCCAGGGTCGCCGGTGGTAGTTCGAGTACGAACGACTTGAAGACGGCTCGCATCGCGTCGTCCGAGATCCGAAACGCATCATCGATCTGTTGGAGCTTCACGTCGAGCTGCTCGAGCGATCTGATGACTTCGACGTTGTCGCTTACAACTTCGGGGGGCACGGTCGTCGGAGGTATCACCTGGACGACAGGTCGCTTGCGGATGGCGCGAGCCCGACGACGCAGGCCTCCGAGCCTCACACGTACGCGGGTGAGGGAGGAGTGCACGGCGGAACTGTACCGTCCGCGCGTCAACGGCCTGCGCTGCCGCTGGTTGGGTGTGATCGTGCCCCGGCTGTTCGCAGCTCTCAGGCGGTCGATCTCTGCGGAAGTTACTGTGCCAAGATATGGCGCGGATGAGGACGTTCTGGTGGTGACGGGTCGCGCATCCGCCGGCGAATCGGTTCGCGATCGGCATCACGTCTGCCTGGTCGTGCCGAACGGCACCCACCTGCCCGGCGCGCTGGCGGCTGCAGTGGCGCACCACCATCCCGATGTCGAGATCGGTGCGATCTGGTGTGGCGACCCACAACTGCGTCCCGCCGACGACGGCGTTCCGTGGTGTGACATCGATCGGTCGGGGGGCTCATCAACGGCGGACGCTGAATGGCACCACGCGCTGCTGACCAGCTCGTCGTTGGATCTCGAGTGGCGCGGCGCACTGCGCGCAGCTGCACTGTTGCTGCACGATGGCGCCCACTCGGTGACGTTGCTTTGGGTCGGCGCCGTGGCGGTGCTGGACGACATCTCGACGATGTGGGCGGCGCCCGAATCTGCATTCACATTGGTTCCTCGCGTCGGTCCGTTGCCGAATGATGGCGCGACTCCCGACGAACGGTCGCTGGCCGAGGAAGGCATGTTCAATGTGCACGTGGCCACGTTCGGCCGCGGTTCCTTGGACGTCATCGAATGGCTGACCGAGCGTCTGGAGGACGACGCGATCGAGGTGAGCCACGACGGAGATCCGGCGCACGAGGTGCTGAGCGTGGGCGTGGCGCGCTGGCTGGAAGTCGCCGCGTCGATGTTCGGCGCAGCACGATGCGACGACGAACGGATCGGGGTGGGGGCCTGGCGGTGGAGCACGGAGCGGCCGGCGTTGCTGGACGCGCCCGGGTATGACCCCGAGACGCCGTGGGTGTTGGATCGCCACATCGGTCACCGTTCGCGCACCGTCATCGTCGGTCATGTTGATCGACGCGCAGCACTGGACGCTGCAGCTGAACAACTCGCTGGGGAGCGGACCGCGCTGACGGCCCCCGGTGGAATCGCGATCGACGATGCCGTTCGTCGTGTGGCGCGCAGCGCATCGAGCCCGCCCCCGTCTCCGTGGAAAGAAC
>JANNFQ010000415.1:0-12071 GCA_031380045.1 Acidimicrobiaceae bacterium | reverse complement strand
CCGCAGCGCCGCCACCCTTGCGAGTGACCTTGGCCGCAGGACACCCGAAGTTGATGTCGATGTGGTCGACGCGATCGGCATCGCACAGGCGCCGGATGGCCTCGCCGATCATGACCGGGTCCGAGCCGTACACCTGCAGGCTGCGCGGGTGCTCGTCGGGCCCGAAGGTCATCATCCGGTCGGTCTTGGCGTTGCCGTGCACCACGGCCGTGGCCATGACCATCTCGTTCACATAGATCAGGCCGGGGGCGAACCGCCGGCACATCGTTCGGAACGGCGCGTTGGTGACGCCCGCCATGGGCGCCAGCACCACGGGCGCCGAGGGCGCGAACGAACCGATCCGAAGAGCCTGCAACACGGTGGACAACGGTATCGGCGGACCAGTGCGGCGCGTGTCAGGGCTCGGTCAGCCAGGGAATGGCCAGGTTCGGGTACGCGCCGCAGTCGAGCGCAGTGGGCCCGTCGCTGCGCAGGCGGAACCAGCCGGCGGCAGCGATCATTGCCGCGTTGTCGGTGCACATCGACCGGCTGGGCAAGAAGCCACGGATGCCGTCCTGCACGCATGCGTCCAGGAACCTCTCGCGCAGCACACTGTTGGCCGCCACACCGCCGCCCAGTACCAGCCCGGCGGCGCCGATCTGCTGCGCGGCGCGACGTGCCTTGGCGACCAACACGTCGACCACGGCCTGTTGGAACGAAGCCGCGACATCGGCCGACGACACATCGGGATGCTTGCGAACATGGTTGATGACCGACGTCTTCAACCCGCTGAAACTGAAGTCGAGGCCCTCGTGCAGCATGGCCCTGGGGAACGGAATGGCCGCGGGGTCGCCGGCACGCGCCAGGTGATCGATGGCGGGGCCGCCCGGGTAGTCGAGACCCAGGAAGCGAGCGACCTTGTCGAAGGCCTCGCCGGCGGCATCGTCGACGGTGCGGCCCAGCAGGCGGTACTGACCGTGACCGCGCATCTCGATCAGCATGGTGTGGCCGCCCGACACCAGCAGCACCACCAACGGGAACTCGAGCGACGGGTCTTCGAGGAACGCCGAGTACAGGTGCGCCTCGTGGTGGTTGACGCCGATGAAGGGCACGTCCCAGGCCTGCGCGAACGACTTCGCAGCCGCCACACCAACCAGCAGCGCGCCGATGAGCCCGGGCCCGATGGTGCACGCGACGGCATCGATTCGACTCTCGGGAACGCCGGCTTCGATGATGGCCCTGGCCACGATGGGGTTCAGCATGTCCAGGTGCGCTCGGCTGGCGATCTCGGGCACGACGCCGCCGTACTGCGCGTGCAGATCGACCTGGCTGCTGACCACGCTGGACGCCACGTCGTGGCCGCCCATCACCAGCGCGGCCGCTGTCTCGTCGCAACTGGTCTCGATGCCCAACACCAACGTGGTCTCGTCGACTCTCAATGCATCACTCACGGACGGCCTGCGGGCACAGTTCGGTCAGGCGCTGGCGGTACGGCAGCTCGGCGATGTCGTGGCACCACATGACGATGGCATCCTCGACGTTTTCGTAGTACTTCTGGCGCACACCCACGGGCGCGAATCCGAACTCGCGGTACAACGATTGCGCGGCCGTGTTGCTGGACCGGACCTCGAGGGTCAGCGCCTGACATTCACGATCGATCGCCTCCCACGCCAACTCGGCCAGCAGGCGCGTGGCCACGCCCGTGCGCTGATGCCGCGGCGCACAGGCGATGTTGGTGACATGCGCGTCGCCGACCACGAACATCAGTCCCGCATATCCCACCAGCTGCCCGTCGCGACGGGCGACCACGTAGTGGCGCTCGCCTCGTCGGGCCATCTCGATCTCGCTCTGGAACACACCCGACGACCACGGCTTCGGGTACGAGACGTTCTCGATGGCCTGGATCGGCCCCAAATCGCGGCGCCGCATCGGCTCGATGACCAACGCAGATTCGTCGTCGGCGCGGCGCAACAACCGGGACAGCACGCTCATCGGGTCTGCCAGTTGATCTGGGCGTCGGGCAGGCGCAGGTACAACGGCTGGATCTCCCACGGGTTGACCCACTCTTCGCGCAGGGCGCGAGCATGTGCCAGTTGCACCAGTGGCGCGGCCGACGGGCGCGACAGGAACTGCTCGGCGATGTCGCAACGCAACTCGCTCTCGATCTGGTCGCGGTATCGCAGCGCGCCGTCGCCCACGCACACCAGTTCGTGGCCACGCGGCATGACATCGCCAATGAAGTCGTCGACGCGCCCGCATCGAGGTTCGGTCACCCGTTGCACACCACCAGGCACCGGCCGATACAGCGCGTAGAACAACTCGCCGCGCCGCGCGTCGATGACTGCGGCAATGGTGCGGTCGGTGTGGCGCAGCGGAAAGGCCAGCAGATCGAGCGAGCTCATACCGATCATGGGCACGCGCAGCGCGTGCGCCAATGCTTTGCCGGCGGCCAGCCCGACGCGCATGCCCGTGAACAGGCCCGGGCCGACGTCGACGGCGACCACGCTGATCTCGGACAGTTCGATGTCGGCCTGGCGGCACAGGAAATCGATGGCCGGGTTCAGTGTCTCGGCATGGCGACGGCCGCGGCACACTTCGAACAAGCCGAGCACACCCTCGTGCCCGCCGATGGCAACACTGACCTGTTCGGTGGCGGTCTCGATGCCCAGGATCAGCATGTGCCCTTGACGAAAGATGCCAAGTGTGCGTCCAGCTGCGGCCAACGCGCCAGCCATGCTTGGCCCACGGGGCTGATCGAGATGGCGCGGCCGGTTTCTTGTTCGGGGTCGACATCGAGTTGTACAAGCAGGTGATCGCCCAACGATGCGGCGACCACATCGCCCCACTCGACCAGCAGCACGCCATCGGCCTCGGCCAGCTCGGCGAAGGCCAGATCGGCGACCTCGTGTTGCGTGCTGAGCCGATAGAGGTCGGCGTGATGCAGCGTCAGCTTGCCGGCCGGGTGGCTGTGCACCAGGTTGAACGTGGGCGAGGTGATGTAGTCGGCCACTCCCATGCCGGCGCCGAAGCCCTGGGCGAACGCGGTCTTGCCGGCGCCCATCTCGCCCGCCAGCACCACGATGTCGCCGCTGCGCGCCAGTTGAGCCACGGCAGCAGCAATGGCCTGCGTGGTGGCGAGCGACGACGAGCGGAGCTGCAACATCAGTCGAGCAGTCTACGAGACGTCGCCCTCACACCCCGTGGCCCGGGTCGATGCCGGGCTCGATGCCGGGGTCGATGACGACCCGCGGCACGCGCGGCGAGATGCCACACACGATCTCGTAGCCGATCGTGTTCAACCGATCGGCCCACTCGGTCGCCGAGATGTTCTCGTGGCCCTGGCGGCCGATCAGGACGACCTCGTCGCCGACGGCCACCTGATCGTCGCCAGGCCCACCGTGGCCACAATCGATCATCATCTGATCCATCGTGACAGTGCCGACCACCAAGCGTCGTCGCCCTCCGACCAACACCTCGACACCACACTCGAACGATCGTCGTGGCACGCCGTCGGCATATCCCAGCGGCACGACGGCCACGGTGGTGTCGACCGTGAAGCGGTGGCGCAGACCGTACGAGATGCGGTCGCCGGCGAGGACCCGCCGCACGACCGACACCCGGGCATGCAGCGACAGCGCGGGACGCAGAAAGCCGGCGTCGCGCTCGACGCCCGGCCCCGGCGAGATTCCGTATGTGGCGATGCCTGCCCGGACCATCGAGTGCCGGGCCCGCGGATGCGCCAGCGCGCCAGCCGAGTTGGCGGCGTGGACCAGACCCGGATCGATGCCTGCTGCGCGCAGGTCGGCCAACACTTCGTCGAAGCGATTGAGCTGGATGTCGGTGAAGGCATCATCGGGTTCGTCGGCAACGGCCAGATGCGTGAACACACCGTCCAGCCGCAACCCCGACGACAACACCAGCGCCGCAAGCTGCACTGCTTCACCCGGCGCGCAGCCCACCCGGTGCATACCCGTGTCGACCTTCAGGTGCACGCCCGGGCGATGTGCCACACCGCGATCACCAGCGGCAGCGGCAGCGGCAACCGCCTGGATGCCCGCGACCGATGCGACGGTCATGGTCAGGTCGGCTGCGATTGCAGCCGACAGCTGCGCGGGCGGTTGCTCGCTCAGCACCAGCACGGGACCATCGATCCCCGCCGAGCGCAGCTCGATCCCTTCGTGCACCAGCGCGACACACATCCCCGTCGCGCCGGCCGATCGCGCCGCGCGCGCCACATCCACAGCGCCGTGGCCGTAGCCGTCGGCCTTCACCACCGCCCACACCTGCGCCGGCGCAGCAGCTGCCCTGAGTTGGACGATGTTGTGACGCACTGCGTCCACATCGATCTGAGCCCAACCCCACCGATCGAACCGCACCGTGGACGGCTGGGCGGACGACTGCCCGGTCATGTGCGAGCGCGTAGCTCGGCCAGCACAGCGGGAACCAGATCCGGCAGATCCGACGCGACGAAGCCCACTGCATGTCCGGCCATCGAAGCTCGCCCGTGCACCCACGCACCCATCGCCGCTGCTTCGAACGGATCGATCTGCATGGCGATGAAGGCGCCGATGATGCCGGCCAGCACATCGCCGGTCCCTGCAGTGGCCAGTCGCTGGTCGCCTGCCGTCACGATCAGCACCTGCCCGTCGGGCTCGGCAACGACCGTGGTCGCCCCCTTCAGTAGCACCACACAACGCGCGTCGGCAGCCAGCTTGCGCGCTGCGGCAACCCGGTCGACGCCCGGTCGGGTGCCGGTCAACATCTCGAACTCGCCGTCGTGTGGTGTCAGCACGGTGGGCGACTCGCGGCCGCGCAGCAATGCGGCGGCTCCGTCGGCGTTCCAGGCCAGCGCGAACAGCCCGTCGCCATCGATCACCACCGGCAACGGCGAGTGGACGGCCACATGGCGAGTGCTGGCCGCCGTGTCGTCGTTACGGCCGAGGCCGGGCCCAAGAACCAGTGCGTGGAAACGATCGAACGAGCGCAACGCCTCTGATGCCCATGCCGTGGCCGGCAACGGCCGGACGACGGCCTCGATCGGCAACCGAGTCGGTTCGGCCACGCCTGGGCACGACACGTGCACGATGCCGGCGCCCGCGCGCTGCGCACCGGCTGATGCCAGCGCGGCGGCGCCCTGCATGGTGTGACTGCCGGCGATGATGCGCACTGCAGCAACCCACTTGTGCGCAGTGCTGTCGCGCCACGGCATCCAGGCGGCCACGTCGTCGGCCTCGACCAGATGCGCCGACGCCCGGCTGGAGATGAGCTCGGCGGCCAGCCCGATCTCGGCAACTTCTAATTCGCCGACCAGTTCGCGCCCGGGAGGGAACAGCAGACCTGGCTTCAACGCAGCGAACGTCACCGTGCGTTCGGCAGGCAACGTGCCGCCCGAGTCGGCGCCTGTCCGCGCATCCAGTCCGCTGGGGATGTCGACTGCAAGCACCGGTGTGTCGCCGACATCGGGCGCTCGCCAAGTGCCATGGAACCCCGTGCCGAACGCAGCGTCGATCACCAGATCGGCAGGGTCCAGCACGTCGGGCACATCGTCGACCGGGTGCAGGCGCACCACGACCCCGCGTTGTTCGAGCACACGTGCGGCCACACGTCCGTCGGCGCCGTTGTTGCCATGACCAACGATGACGTGCACAGTACGTCCGTAGGTGCCGCCCATCATCCGGATCGCCGCACGGGCCACGGCCCAACCGGCGCGCTCGATCAGTACGTCGGCCGCCACGGGTGCTGCCGCATCGATGGCGCGCATCTCGTCGGGCGTGACGATCGGCAGCATCGGCTCAGCCTAACGACGGCCCGGCCCGCTGGGCCGGTGCGGGCTCGGCGCTGGCCACGACGTAGGCGATGGCCAGCGTGTCGGTGTGGGTGATCGACAGGTGCCAGTGCTGTACCCCGGCGGCCTGGGCGAGCACCAACGCGGCGCCACCGACGACCAGCGTCGGCTCGCCCGACACAGCGCGATGCACCCACACTTCGTGGAACCCGAACGCCCCCAGGCCCACACCCAGTGCCTTCATCACAGCCTCGCGTGCCGCGAATCGCGCGGCCAGCGAGGGCACGGGGTCTGCTTTCGGCTGCACGTAGGCGAGCTCGTGAGCCGTGAACAGGCGTTGATGCATCGATGGTGTGCGTTGCAGCGATCGGCGAAACCGTTCGATGTCGACGGCGTCGACGCCGATGCCCCTGATCATCGAGTCCAGACCGTCGCCCTCACGTGCGCCAATGATCGGCGGTGTCGGAGATCGGCAGGATGAGCAGATCGGCGACCGACACCTCGGCCAGGCGATCGTCGCGGAACGTGCCCTCGGTCTCTGATACCCAGTCGACCAACCGGTCGTAGCGCCGGTCGTAACCCTGCAGCACGCCGCGCATGACGGCGGCGGGCAACCGGTCGTGGAACCTGACGTGCAGCAACGTGATGCCGGTGCATGTGGTGCCCTTCACCTCGGGCACCAGGATGATCGTGCGATGGTCGCTGCGGCCTTCGATGACCAGCAACTCGCGATCTCGAGCAACGCGGCGCTTGGTGCCGACCAGTTGAGCATTTCGATCGACGCGACTGGGCACGTCGCGCGATAGCCCACCGCGATCGACGATCGAGATGACGGCGTCGCGCGCCGGGTCGCCTTCGATTCGATAGCGAGTGAAGCCGACCACCGACTCGACCGCCGGGTCCAGGTCGGCCAGCACCTTCAACGTGCGATACGTCAACCGGTCGCGTCCGGCGCCGGCCATCAGCACTTCCTGCACCAGCGCCCGGTCGAGCACACCTTCGTCGCTGCGGCTGATGCCCACGGTGACGGTCTTGGCCTGATGCTTGATGGCATCGACGGGTCGGGTCAGCTCTTCGATCGCCCGTGTCAATGCCGCTGTGAGATCGTCGATGAGGACGCTGGGCGTGGCGAACTTACCCGTGCTGCGCTGGTACACCTCGAGCGGCGTGTCGCTGGACAGATCGCGCAACAATGCCGCCAGGCGCACCGCCGTGGACGCTTCCAGATGGCCGTCGTAGCTGCTGGTGCGCAAGCCATCCAGGAACCGTTCGCCCAGTGAGCGAACACCGTCTTTCACCCGCCGCAAGATGTCGTCGCCCGTGCTGCCCAACGCCAGCGCGTCTTCGATCACCTGGCGCGCCTCGCGTAGCGGCCGAGCCGATGCGTCGATGGCCAGCGCCGCCTCGTAGCCGAACAGGTGGCCCACCATGGCCGAGAGGATGAACGCGAGTGACGGGTCGATGGCCGGCACCGACAGCACCGCCGATGCCGCCGAGAACCGCTCTTCGCCATCGGTGGCGATGACGATGGGCGTCGCCTTGTGCGCCTTGTAGATGGCCACCTCTTTGGCGACGTCGTCGGCCAATCCACCCACCAACCCGGCCGCGCACACCAGGATGAGCGGCTCGCTGGACAGGTCGATGTGCTTCTTGTCTTCGGTCACGTCGCAGGCGATCGACTTGTAGCACAGCTCGCTGAGCTTGATGCGAACTTCTTCGGCGGCGATGATGTTCGGCCCGTTGCCGACCAGCGCCCAGTACCGCTTCGACGGGGCGAAGCGGCGGGCGGCCTCGGCGATCGCGTCGCGGCGGGCGATGACCTGCACCATGCAATCGGGCACGGTGCGCAACGACGTCAGCACCTCGTGACGGCGCCTGACGTCGCCCAGCCCGGTCGCCTCGGCAATCGCGCAGGCCAACAGCACGCCGGCGGCCACCTGGGCATAGAACGCCTTGGTCGAGGCGACACTCATCTCTACGTCGCGCCCATCGCTGGTGTACATGACGCCGTCGGCCTTGTCGGTCAGATCGCTGTTGCGACGGTTGACGATGGCCAGCACGGTGGCGCCACGCCCCCGAGCCAAGTCGACCGTGCGGTTCGTGTCGGTGGTGGTGCCGCTTTGGCTGACAGCGACGATCAGTGTGTCGCTCATGTCCAGGCGCAGGGCGAACCCGCTGAGCTCGGTGGCGGTGATGGGATCGATGTCCAGCTTGCCGTCGCACAGGATGTCGAGGACCGAAGCCATGCTGCGGCCGGCGACCGCTGCCGTGCCCTGGCCGATGACCCGCACCTTCGAGATGCCTCCCGACGCCAGCAGCGCTGCGATCTCGGGCGGCAGGGCCCTCGTGCCGATGTCGGCGCGCAACCTGCCTTCGTGCTCCACGATCTTGCCGCGCAGCGTCTTGCGGAAGCTGTTGGGCGCTTCGTGGATCTCTTTCAGCAAGTAGTGGGGCGAGTCGCCACGATCGATGTCGCGAGTGGTGACCTGCGCGGTCACCACATCGGCCGGTGTGACGGGAATGATCGAGCCGTCGTAGGCCAGACGCGTGATGCCCTGCACCTGCCCCGCCATCGACCCGTCCAGCACGAAGACCTGACCGCGGCTGCCCGATTCTGACACCGTCTCGCCATCGACCCGGATGAACTGCATGGTCTCTTCGACCACTCCGTAGGGCTCGCTGGCCACGATGAAGCTGTCTTCGGACAGGCCCACGTACAGCGCCTGACCGCTGCCCCGCAACGCCAGGAACAACTGTTCGGGCGCGTCGGCCGCCGCAGCGCCGATTGCCACGCTGCCCTCGAAATCGGCCACGGTGCGACGGAACGACTCGACCAGATTGCCGTTGGTGGCCGCTGTGTAGCGCGACATGACAGCCGGGATGACCTTGGCATCGGTGGTGATCGGACCCAGGATGCGCAAGCCGTGCTGCACCTTGATGTCGGCATGGTTGTCGACGTCGCCGTTCAGGGCTGCGACCACGTAGGCATGCTGGTCGCCACCCGACAGCTCGGCCTCGTCGCTGTTCAGCGGATGGCAGTTGGGTTCGCTGATGATGCCGACGCTGGCCCAACGGGTGTGGCCCAACACCGCCACGCGTGCATCGGGCGCAGCCAATGCCAGGCGCAGCAGGGCGTCGCGCTCGATGGCCGAGCGCAGCGCACGCGTGTTGTCGCCCAGCTCGCCGATCTCGGCCGCTGCCTTGTAGACGAAGCTGAGGCATTCGCCGGCAATGCGCACCGAGCCACTTTGGAACAACGGATCCTTCGTGCGCTCGGCCAACAGCGATGCAACCGTCGGGTCGCCGGCCGACAGACCGTGCTGCCAGACGAACAGGTGCACACCGGCCGAGTCGCGCCCACGTACCTCCAGACGATCGATGGCCGACAGCGATTGCTGCACGGCCAGGTAGCCGGCAATGGCCGCGATACCGGCATCGCGGCCACCCAAGGCGGCAACTTCGCGAGCGGTGCGCAGGCGATCGTGACGAACCGACCACAACACGTCGCGCACGGCGATCAGCTCGGCGCCGGCCACCTCGATGTCGTCGGCCGACATGCCAACTCCGGCCTCGATCAGCAGTTCGGTCGCGGCGACATGGGCGTCGAGTTGATCGAGTCGAGCGGTGATGCCGGCCACCAGATCGCGGCTGGCCAACATGGCCCGCACCCCCGGCACGCCGTGCAGCAGCTGATCGCAAGCGCCCACCAGTTCCGCGATCTCGGCAAGCGTGCTGCCTGCTCCGGTGCTGCCGGCGACGGCCTGGTCGAGGAGACCCAGCAGTTCGGCCGACTCGGGAACGGGTCGAGTCGATGGTCGACTGATGATTCCGATGATGCCGCACATGGCGTATCAGGCTATCGATCGGTCGTCACCCACCGGGGTCAGCCCGATCAGAGTCGGCCCCGACACGGCCCCCGGCGCTCGCCCGAGCCGATACCGGGCCGCACAAGCCCATCGTGGGCGTCGGAGACCCACAAACCCTCGGAGAGCACGGGTCGCTGAGTCAGCGAGTCACTCAGGCGAAGCGACTGCGGACCAGGTCGGCCAGGCCGTCGGCGGTCGACCGGGCGAGGTCGGCCGTGGCCGCCTCGACCATCACGCGGATCAGCGGTTCGGTGCCACTGGGGCGCAGCAGCACTCGGCCCTCACCGTTCAGCGCCGTCTCGGCCGATTGGATCTCGTCGACCAGCTCGTCGGCGATGTGCGGATGACGATCGGCGACGCGCACGTTCACCAGTACTTGCGGATAGCTGGTCATCACCTGGCCGGCCAGTTCGGCAAGGGGCCGACCCCGAGCCAGCACATCGTGGGCCAGGCGCACGCCGGCCAACAGTCCGTCGCCCGTCGTGGCCAGATGTCGGTAGATGATGTGGCCACTTTGCTCGCCACCCAGCGAGTAGCCGCCTGCGTCCAGCGCCTCGAGCACGTATCGGTCGCCCACCGCAGTGGTGACCACCTGAATTCCGGCACGAGCCATCGCCCGATGAAAGCCAAGGTTGCTCATGACCGTGACGACGACCGTGTCGTCGACCAGTTCGCCTGCGTCGCGCAACTGCAACGCGGCCAAGGCCAACATGCGGTCGCCATCGACGATGTTGCCCAGATGATCGACGGCGATGACGCGATCGCCGTCGCCGTCGAACGCCAGACCAAGATCTGCCTGATGCTGGACCACGGCCGCGGCCAACGAGGCGGGCGAGGTGGCGCCGCAGTGATCGTTGATGTTGCGACCATTGGGGCTGCGGTGAATGGCGACGCAGTCGGCGCCCAGCCGCTGAAAGGCCGACGGAGCGGCATCGCTCATCGCCCCGTTGGCACAGTCGATCACGATACGCAGTGGCGACAACGACGACCGACCGCCGACCAGATGATCGACGTATCGCTCGATCGGTTCGAAGACCGTGCCGGCGTCAGCTGCAGGATCGAACTGTGCAGCATCGAACTGTGCAGGATCGAACTGTGCAGCCTCGAGTTGGGCCGGATCGAGTTGCGCCCGATCCACGGCGTGCTGTGCGAGCGCTGCTTCGATCGCGGTCTCGACATCGTCGGTCAGCTTGGTGCCACCAGCCGCGAAGATCTTCACGCCGTTGTCGGTCCACCGGTTGTGCGATGCCGTGACCACTGCGGCCGGCAGCCCCAGTTGTTGCGACCAGAAGGCCACTGCGGGAGTGGGTATGACACCGAGATCGGTGACGTCGGCGTGCACGCCGTCGATGAACGCAGCCGACAGCTGCGGCCCGGATTCGCGTGTGTCGCGGCCGATCAGCCAGCGATCGGCGTGCAGCACCGTCGACGCGGCACCACCCAGCAAGGCGACGAATCGCGGCGTGAGTTGTGTGAGCGCAACGCCGCGCACACCATCGGTACCGAAGCGCAACGTCATGTGCGGCCGCTTCGCCGACCCACAGAGCTCAGCGCTCGGATCAGCGCTTGGTGTACTGCTTGGCCTTGCGAGCCTTGACCAGGCCGTACTTCTTGCTCTCTTTCTTCCGCGAATCGCGGGTCAGCAAGCCAGCCTTCTTCAGCGCGGGACGCGCCTCGGGGTCGATCTCGACCAGCGACCGAGCGATGGCCATGCGCAGTGCGCCGGCCTGACCGCTGACGCCGCCACCGTGGATCGACGCATCGACGTCGTACGACTCTTCGGTGTTGGTCACACGCAACGCCTCGGACACGACCATGCGCTGCACGGCGGTGGTGAAGTAGGCATCGAACGCACGACCATTGATGGTGTGCACGCCGGTGCCGGGACGCAGCCGCGCACGCGCGACGGCTTCCTTGCGGCGGCCGGTGGTCTGGGTGAGGGGCTTCGTTGCCATGGTTTCAGTTCTTTCCGAGTGGCTCAGCGAGCCTTGGCTGCTGCGAATTCGAGGACGGCGGGATTCTGCGCGGCGTGCGGGTGCTGGCTGCCGGCGTAGACCTTGAGCTTCTTGATCTGCTGACGGCCCAGCGGGCCCTTCGGCAGCATGCCGCGAACGCTGAGGCGGATGGCATCGGCGGGCTTGCGGCCCAGCAGGCTGCCGTACGTCTCGCTCTTCAGGCCACCCGGGTAACCGCTGTAGCGGTGCACCATCTCGCTGTCGGCTTTGCCATGCGTCAGCACGATCTTCTCGGCGTTGATGATGACGACATGATCGCCAGTATCGATGTGCGGGGCGAAGATCGGCTTGTGCTTGCCACGCAGGACGCGGGCGACCTCGGTACACAGACGGCCGAGCACCATGCCCTCGGCGTCGATGACGTGCCAGGCGCGGGTGATCTCACTTGCTTTCGGGCTGTACGTGCGCATCTCGAATCCTTCAACC
>JANNFQ010000399.1:0-2660 GCA_031380045.1 Acidimicrobiaceae bacterium | reverse complement strand
GCTTTCTTTGTACCTGCTGCCCGCCTACCGTGTGCGCATCGAGACCACGGCCGACGATGGGCTGCCAATGGTCAAGTATGGCTTCGTCGGTGGGATGGCCGAGAACGATGGGCCGGTCGTGGTCATGCTCGATGGTGAACTGGGCGGCGATGTCATCGATCTGCGCCACGTGCAACTGGTCAGCATCACCAACGTCGAACTGTGTCTGGCCGGTGTCGACCTGATGAACGAGCCTGAGCTGCGTCGGGGCCTGGTGGCGCTGTGGCACGCCGAGGCCGACACGGCGGGGCTGGATGTCGATGCGCTGCACCCGCTGGGCGACGGGTTGCGCGACTCGAACGACTCGTGGGCCCTGGCCGAACTGGTGGCGGGTGGCGAGCAATACGTGGTCCGCGCGTTCCGGTTGCCACACGAGCCCGACATGGTACGAGTGCGCGCCGACCGGCCCACCCGGTGGGACACGTGACGGCGCGTCACCACCACGGCTGGTACGCACTTCTCCTCGCAACAGCAGCAGTTGGCATCGCCAACAGCGTGGTGTTCTCGGTGCTGTCCGATCTGCAGGACGCGTACGGGTTCGCCGACGCCGGCCTGGGGCTGATCGCTGGGTCGGGCATGGTGGTGGGCTTCCTCGGGCAACTGTTGCTGGCCCCGCTGGCCGACCGTGGACATTCCAAGACTCTGCTCATCGCCGGCCTCCTGGTGGCCGTCGTCGGCAGCGTGCTGTTCGCCGGATCGTCGTCGCTGCTGGGCTTCGTCGTCGCCCGTGGTGTGGTCGGGTTGTCGAACGGATTGTTCCTGCCGGCGGCACGGGCCATCGCGGCCAGCATGTCGGATGACCACGTCGCCGAACGGTTGGGCCGCCTGGGCGGTGTCGAGCTGGCAGGGTTCGTCACCGGACCGGTCATCGGGGGTGTCCTGGTTGGCCCGTTCGGGGTGCGCTGGCCGTTCCTGGTCTGCGGCGCCATTGCGCTGGTCGCGGCCGTGGCACTGGCCCCACGCTCACTGCCCGCGCCGCCCACGCTGCAGCGCACCAACCGACTGAGCTTCGACCTGCTGCGCGAACGCGGCATGCAGGTGGGCGTGCTGCTGAACGTGGCGTTGTTCTTTCCCGTGGGCATGTACGACGCGATCCTCGACCGCTACATGACCGATCGTGGCGCGTCGAACACGATGATCGGCATCAGCTTCACGTTGTACGGCATCCCGTTCGCATTGCTCGCGTCGCGCGGCGGCCGCTTGGCCGACCGCCGCGGCGCGTTCAAACTCAGCCTGCTGGCGATTGCACTGGTCGTGCCGTTGACCGCTGCCTACGGTCTGCTGACAGCACCGTTGCTGATCATGAGCATCTTCTTCATCGAAGGCACCGTGCAAGCACTGGGGGTGCCCGCCTCACAGGCGGTCGTCGCCCAGGTCGCGCCCCTGGGCCGCGCTTCTGCGGCGCAGGGATTGGCCGGTTCGATGAACCTGTTGGCCGCGGCCCTGTCGGCCTTCACCGCACCGATCATCTACGAACGTTGGGGCGCGGGCGTGACCTTCTCGGCGGCCGCGATCGTGGTGGGTGTGTGCGGCACGTTGGCCGCGCTCAGGCACCAATCATCGACGTTGTCGCTCCGAACGGGCTTAACCCGTTCGGAGCGACAAGGTTCGAACCGGCTGGTTCAGCTGTTCAGGTTTCAGCTCAGGCGTTCGACGATCATGGCCATGCCCTGGCCGCCACCGACACACATGCTCTCCATGCCGAAGGTCTTGTCTTCGAACTGCAGACCGTTGATGAGCGTGGTCATGATGCGCGAGCCCGTCATGCCGAAGGGATGGCCCAGGGCAATGCCGCCGCCATGGATGTTCAGTTGCTTGTCGATGTCGATGCCGAGGTGGTTGGCCGAACCGATGACCTGCACCGCGAAGGCCTCGTTGATCTCGACCAGATCGATCTGATCGATGGTCATGCCGGCCAACGCCATGGCCTTGCGGCACGCCTCGATGGGGCCGAGACCCATGATCTCGGGATTCAGACCCGACACACCCGATGCCACGATGCGCGCCAGTGGGGTCAGGCCCAACTCCTTGGCCTTGGTATCGCTCATGACCATCACGGCCGCCGCACCATCGTTCAACGGGCAGGCGTTGCCGGCCGTGATGGTGCCGTCGGGACGGAACACCGGCTTCAGCTGGCTGACGGTCTCGTAGTTGGTGCCCGGCCGCGGCCCGTCGTCCTTGCTGACGACCGTGCCGTCGGGAAGGGTCAGCGGTGTGATCTCTCGCTCGAAGAACCCGTTGTCGACGTGAGCGCAGGCCAGGTTCTGCGAGCGTACGCCGAAGCGGTCCATCTGCTCGCGGCTGATGCCCTCGACCTCGACGACGTTCTCGGCCGTCTGGCCCATGGCGATGTAGATGTCGGGCAGGCCGACCGGCGGGGTCCACGTGCCCTGACCACCCTGGGCGCGGGCCTTGGTGCGCTGGCCAGGGGTCGCGAAGATGGGGTTGGGGGCCATGTCGCTGGCGCCACTGGCGTAGCGGCTGACCGTCTCGACGCCGCCAGCGATGAAGCAGTCGCCCTCGCCGGCCTTGATGGCGTGGAACGCCATGCGGATGTTCTGCAGGCTGGACGAGCAGTAGCGGTTGACGGTGACACCGGGGATGTCGTCGAACCCGGCCAG
>JANNFQ010000374.1:0-4811 GCA_031380045.1 Acidimicrobiaceae bacterium | reverse complement strand
CGGTGACGCCGGGGTCGGTGACACTGGAATCGCCCACTGCGACCGGCGCGGCCGGGTCGATCGACGGCGCATCGGTGACGATCGTGCGGGTTGGACCATCGGCGGCCGTGCCGCCGGCGTCGCCGCCGATCTTGGTGGCCGCAAAAACACCACCGCCCAGCAACAACACAGCGGCGACAGCAACGGTGATGCGCCGCCGTAGATACACCGCTCGAGACACACCTTGCTCCGCCATCGCCACGTGAGGTTAGGCGGCGCGGTCAGGCGGCGCGCCTCACCAATGTGCTGGCACCCTCTGTGACGGCACCGGGCGCCCGGAACGGATTCAGCGCACGCGAACGGCCGACGTGGGGTTCAGATCGGCAGGCAACATCGGGTGGAAAATGGCGGCCAAGGTTTCGACGCCGTCGACCACTCGCGGTCCTGGGCGCACCATCAACCCGTTGGCATCGATGGCCCAGACCTGCGCTGTCGCCGGCAGACGGTCCAGCACATCGGCCGCGTGTGCTGCCGAACCCTGCGCGTCGAAGCCGCACGACGACACGACCACCACGTCGGGATCGATTCGCGCCACCTCGTCCCATGTGGTCGGTACCGACCGTTCACCGGGGCGCGCCAGCACGGCGTCGCCTCCGGCTGCCTGCACCAGCTCGGGCACCCAGTGGCCGGCCACGAACGGCGGGTCGGGCCACTCCAACACGAACACCCGTGGCCTGGGCCGGCCCGCAACCCGTTCGGCCACGGCCGTCAGGCGAGCCCTCAGCCCCTTCACCATCTCCTCGGCCCGGTGCACCGTGCCGGTCGCGTCGCCCACCGCCAGGATGGTCGCAAGGATGTCGGCCAACGAATGAGGATCCATGGTCACCACCCGGGCGTGGCAACCGAGTTGTGCCATCGCCTGGTCGACCTGCCCGCTGGGCAGGGCACACACTCGGCACAGATCCTGTGTCAGCACCACCGTGGGGTCCAGCTCTCGAAACGCATCGACATCCAACGTGTACAAGTCGTCGCCCGCGGCCACCTTCTGACGCACCAGCGCGTCGATCGCCCCGGCATCGAGACCATGCGTGTCGAGGCCGCCGACCACCACCGACCGTCCGACTCGGGGATCAGGGGGGAAGTCGCACTCGAACGTCACCCCGACCAACTGCTCGGCCAGCCCCAGGCCGATGGCGATCTCGGTGGCCGACGGCAACAACGATACGACGCGCACATCCATCACGAGCTGTCGGTCAGGGCGCGATGAGCGCGGCCAACCGGGCGCGTGCCGCGCGGAGTCTCGACGGCTTGATGATCGAGGTGACCGGCGAGTCGGTTTCGTCCAGAGCACGCAACAGCCCGGCCGTTGCCTCGCCCAGGCCCTCGACCAGAAAGCCTGCCAGTCGGGCGGCATCGCCCACGGCGAGCCGGAACGTCTCGACGCAGCGGTTCTCTCGCCACACACTGAGGTTGACCATGCCGCGTTCCAGATGCCAGGTGGCTCGCAGGCCGACCCCTTGCTCGTCGGCGAACAACACCCGCCCCACCGGAAGATCGTGCACCTCGGCCAGCTGTCCCATTGCCGAACTCTAGATCCGTGCGACGGCACTCTCGACGATCGGTGCCTGACCGGGTCTGGTCGTCGACCGATGCCGACTGATGTCAGGTGCTGACCGGGTCTGGCCCGGTGGGGCAATGACATCGAATGGCTCGGTGGCAGGTCGGAGACCTCACCTCACGCCGGCTCGGCACAGGTGATCGGCGCCTCCAGCGAACCGGGCACCGGCGGCACCGGTTCATCCTCCAGTACGGCGGGTGCAGTCGGAGTGGCAATCAGATAGCAGGCGATCAATCGCGCCAGTTGCTCTTGGCCGCGTCGGTTGGGGTGGAACGTGCCGGTGTCGATGGGCTGCGACAGTCGCAAGGCGGGCAGCAGCGCGTTGGTGTACTGGCCTGCTTTGCCACAGGGCTCGTGACCGTTCCACGCGCTGACCGGCGAGATGAAGTCGAACCCGTGGGCGCGAGCCTGCGCGTCGATCTGTTCAGTTGGTCGGTCAGCCGGCGCAGTTCTCGACGCTCGTCCTTGCTCACCCGGCGAAGCACGATCGCGCAATCGCTCAGATTCGCCGGCGCGTCGCCATCGGGGAACAGGTAGGGGTAGCCCAGCACCACGACCCGTGCATTCGGATACGTCGTTCGAATGCTGGAGTAGACGCGGTCGAGGCGATCGATCAACATGCCGACCGCCTCGGGGGCCCATTCCTCGAACGGTTTCGGCTTGGGGTAGGTCACGTCCGGTCGAGCCGGGTCGAAGGCACGGGGCGTGAACGTGCTCGTGATGCAGTCGTGGAACACGAAGCACGCCTGCACCACATCGGAGAACACGACGTCGTTGCCACCGACGGTGATGGTCACCAGGGCGACAGCAGGATCAGCAGTTCGATCGAGCTGCGGCGGGTAGCCGCCGAGCACACCGAGATCGATGTCGGATGTCACTGCGCCCGAGCACGCCCGGAACTCGCGGTGCACGGTCTGGTCGAACGTGAGCAGCAGTGGGTACGCATAGGGAGATCGATGGCAGCTGCCGGGCGAGCCGGGCTGGAACGGCTTCAACCCTTCGCCGGCGGAGTACGAATCGCCCAGGGCCACATATGTCCCGGTGATCGAGGGGATGCTGGGCACGGCGATCGGCGCGCCCGACGACAGGCCCTGGCGGTGTGCTGCCTGTGGCGCGACGACGACGATCGGCAATGCGACGCCCAGTGCCAGGGCGCCGTACCCCAGCACCAGTGCCCGCGTGAACGTGTCGTGCGGGGCGACCCGGCTGCTGGACACGAACAGCGCCATGGCCACCAGGCCCACGGCGGTGGCAACCGCCGCGGCAATGACGTAGGCCACCTTCCAACCGTTGCCGATCGGCGACGTGCGCACGATGAACTCGTCGATCTTGTAGGCGACCAGGCCGAGCACGCCGATCAATGCCACCCATCCCAGCACAGCCCGAAGTCGACCTCGGCGCGCGATCACGACGATCAGTTGAACGACGAAAACAGCGATCGTGGCATGGGCGAGCACAGCCAAGATGACGGTCAGCCAGTTCGACAGATTGGTCACGTCCAGCAACGCCAACAAGACCAACGTCAGGCCGACCACGAACCCGATGGCCATCGCCGCAATCGGGACGGGCCACTGCGAGCGCCCAGGCTGCTTTGACCGCGGTCCACTGCCCGAAGGAGCCGGCTCTACGACATCGTCGCGTTCGTCCATCGCTTCGCCCCCGAACTCCAGACACGTTGGCGGATGCGCGTCCACCACCGATGCTAGTTCCGCGCCGGGCGCCGCCAAGCTGAACGTCTGGATCTCGACGAGATCTGGACGAGATCGAGACGAGATCTAGACGAGCGTCGAGGGATCGACGATGCGATCGAAGTCTTCGGGACTGACACCCGAGCGCAGGGCCGCATCGCGCAGCGTCAGATCGTGCTCGATGGCCAGATGGGCGATGGCTGCGGCCCGGTCGTAGCCGATCGACGGGCTGAGTGCGGTGACCAGCATGACCGAGCGGTCGACGTTCGCCTGCAGGCGGTCTCGGTTGAGGTCGGCACCCTCCACCAGGAACTGGCGGGTGTGGGTGCACGTGCCGGCCAGCAGGGCGATCGAGCGCAGTACGTTGCCGATGGCCACGGGCCGGAACACGTTCAGCTGGAAGTTGCCCTCGGCGCCCGCCATCGCTACCGCGCTGTCGTTGGCCATCACCTGGATGCACACCTGCAACATCGCCTCGGCCTGCGACGGGTTCACCTTGCCGGGCATGATCGACGAGCCCGGCTCGTTGGCCGGTAGGTGCAATTCGTCCAAGCCGGCACGAGGGCCCGACGCAGACCAGCGCACATCATTCGCGAACTTGTACAGCGCGACCGCCACACCGCGCAGCGCAGCCGACAGGCGCACCAGATCGTCCATGGCCGACTGCGCGGCGAACCGGTTGGGTGCGCCCACGAAGGGCTGACCGGTCAGCCGGGCGAGCTCGGCGGCCACCTCGTCGCCGAACCCGGCAGGAGCGTTGATGCCCGTGCCTACGGCCGTGCCGCCGATGGCCAGGCGGTGCACGCCGACCAGGGCGTGGTGGACTTCGGCGATCGCATCGTCCAGTTGCGCCTGGTAGCCCGACCACTCTTGACCGACCGTCAGCGGCGTTGCGTCCTGCAGGTGCGTGCGCCCGATCTTGACCACATCGCTCCACGCCCGGCTCTTCAGGGCAACCGAATCACGCAGCGCCGTCAGCGCCGGCAGCAGATCGCCCACCACGGCACGAACCGTGGCGATGTGCATGGCCGTGGGGAACGTGTCGTTGGAAGACTGGCTCATGTTGACGTCGTCGTTGGGATGGATGGGATCCTTAGAACCCATCACTCCGCCGTGCAACTGGATGGCGCGGTTGGCGATGACCTCGTTGACGTTCATGTTGGTGTGCGTGCCCGAGCCGGTTTGGAACAGGAACAACGGGAACTGGTCGTCGAGCCGACCATCGATGATCTCGTCGGCGACCTGCACGATCAGCTCGGCCTTCCAGTGCGGCAGCGAAGCGTTGCGCGCGTTGACAACGGCCGCCGCCTTCTTGACGTATGCCAGCGCATGGCACATCGCCAGTGGCATGCGATCGTCACCGATCGCAAAATGCGCGATGGATCGCTGTGTCTGAGCACCCCAGTAGTGGTCGGCTGGAACCTCGATCGCGCCGATCGAATCGTGCTCGACCCGAGTGCTCAATCGATCTCTCCGCCTTCGGAGTCGGCACCGCTTCGGGCGAGGTCGCTGTCGAAGTCGCGGCC
>JANNFQ010000347.1:0-5375 GCA_031380045.1 Acidimicrobiaceae bacterium | reverse complement strand
ACCTGTTCCCTGAGCGGTTCTCACTGCCCTCTCACCTTGACGCATCAGTCTTCAGCCCGTGAAACCACTGCTTGCAACCTCCGCCGCCCTGCTGCTCTTCGCTGCGTGCGGCAACACCGCGGACGACACCACCCCGACAGCCGGCTCGGGAGCGACACCGGCGACGGTGCAGACCGACGCGGCGACCGCCGACGCCACGGTCACCCCCACGGAAGCCACCGAAGCAACCACTACCGACGCAAGCACGCCAGACGCGATCACGCCAGACCCGACGACGCTGGACGCGGGGTCAACCAGCTCGGGTGCAGTCGCCGCATCGACGATGATCGCGGCAATCGAATCGGTGGATTGGCCGAGCAACGTGACCGTGTCGATCGACGAGGGGGCCGGCACCTGGACGATCACTACCAACGGCCGCCCCTCCCACGAGCTGCCCGACCAGTATCTGCTCCCCAAGGCCGGCGTCGACGCAACGACGGTCACCCTGGACATCCTCGAAATCGGCTCCAAACCCACTCAGGAGGTCGCAGGCAGCTGGACGCTGACCCTCACTCCCACTCTCGCCGACGCAACCACCAACCTGTTCGGCCCGGTGGCCATCGCCACGTCGGGCGGATGGATCAACGACCCCTACGAAGCCGACCAGGCGACGATCGCCGTCGAGAGCAACTTCACGATCGACGGCGTCGACTTCCTCGACGACTGCAGCGGCCACTTCAACCCGATGGGATACCACTACCACGGCATCCCATACTGCATGACCGCCGAGATCGACACCACCGGCCAGCACTCGGCGCTACTCGGCTTCGCCGCCGACGGCTTCCCGGTGTACGGGCCGCAGGGCACCGACGGTAGCGAGGTGACCGGCCTGGACGACTGCCGTGGCGAATACGGTCCGACGCCCGAGTTCCCCGACGGCATCTACCACTACCACCTCACCACAGTCTTTCCGTACACCACACTGTGCCTGTCCGGCACGGTGGCCGAGTCGGCTCACGCCGGACACTGACCCCCGCGTCGGGCGTGCGACGGCCCTCAACTGGCTACAACGCTCGGCCCAGCGATGAGTCCGCACACCAGTGGTGCCAGTTGTCCAGCACCGCTCGCGCCCGGTCGACAGGGTCGGGGTAGGCATCCATCAGTGTTCGCGATCTGAGCTCGAACGACAAGGGCACGTCGGGTACCGCACGCAGCACACCGGCCACGTCCAGCTGACCGTCATCCAGTAACAAGCGACCGTGCAGGGCTTCGTTCACCAAGCCCGCGATCGAACTGTCAGCGGGAACCGCTGGCGCATCGGCCACCTGCAGGTAGGGAAGCAGACGCGGGTCGACACCTTCGAGATCCTTGGCGGAACCGCCCGAACGCGACAGGTGCAACGTGTCGATCAGCACCCCGCTGTTCGGGCGGGCGGCGTCGGCCACCACGCTGAGCGCCTGCGACAAAGATGCGACGGCGAAGATCGGCAGGAACTCCATGACCACGGTGATGCCGCCTACCGCCGCTCGATCGCACAACGATCCGAATCGGTCGACGAGCGATGGCGTGACCGGTTGCCGACTGGCCACCAGCACGAACTGGGCTCCGATCTCGATGGCCGCATCGATCAACGCATCACCTGGGTCGCCATCAGAGCTCAGGATGACCGGTTCCACGTCCAAGGCCACCGTGCCCGTCTGGCGAAGCTGCGTCTGCACGGCTCGTGTGGTGCTGTGGGTCCAGGTGGCGGCATCGAACCAGATGCCGACCGCAGGCCATCCGGCGTCGTGGGCGACGCCGACAGCTTGGGCGGGGCCGACATCCAAGATGGTTCCGGCCGCAAGCGACACCAGCCGATCTGCATGGTTGAACACGTGACGACCGTAGCTCCGGCGCTGCGCACGGGGGTACTAGTACCTTCATCCGATGGCCGATCGGGCGAATCCATCAGACACTGATCATGTTCGATGAATCCCCTATTGGAGGCTTGTGATGAAGAAGCGATTGATGACTGTTGCTGCAGGTGTTGGTGCCATGGTGACCTTGGGCGGTGTGGCCTTCGCCGCAGCGAACTCGGTCAGCACCACCCCACCCCCGGCGTTCGTGCCCGGCGCCGATACCTCGATGGTGGATGCCACCACCGTGTCGGTGGACGACTCCCCCTCGTCGACCTCGACGGTGACCACCTTGCCCGAGCCCAGCTCGACAACGATTCTGGTGACGACCACGGCGCCCAGTTCGTCGACCAGCCCCAACTCGGTAGCCCCGTTGTCGACGGCCTCCGACTCGTCCACCCCCACCGACAACACAGTGGATGACCACGGTGGCCTCGTCGGAGGACATGGCGCCGATGACGCCACGTCGACCAGCACCCCCACTGCCGGCACCGCACCCTCGATCAACGCGCCCGACGATGGCGTTTCCACCACCAGCCAGCCAGACGACAACGGCACCTCCAGTGGCCATGGCTCGGACGGCACCCCGACCGACGACAACAGCGGCTCGGGCAGCGGCAAGGGCAATGGCGGCTGATTGCCAGTCAACCTCACCAGCTCACACCAGGGCGCGGGCTTCGGTCCGCGCCCTGTGCTGTTTTCCGGCGCCGATGTGCGGGGAGCTCGGTGCGGCCCCAGTTCAAGAGTCGAGGTGCTCGGCGGCCCACAACGCGGCCTGTGTGCGGCTGGTCACGTCGATGGCCGCGAAGATGTTCGTCAGGTGCGACTTCACAGTGCGCTCGGTGATCCCCAGCTTGCGGGCGATCTGCTTGTTGGCATCACCCGCGGCGATCAGTTGCAGCACCTCCAGCTCGCGAGCCGTCAGGTCGGGCCGATTCGGTGAGGCACGCTGGGCATCCAACATGACCCTGGCCGCCTTCGGGTCGAGTGGCGCATTGCCGGCCGCTGCAGCTCGAATTCCACTGAGCAACTCGTCGGCACTGGCGTGCTTGAGCAGGTACCCCGAAGCCCCCGCCCGAAGCGCCTCGACGATGCGTCGGTTGTCAGAGAACGACGTCAGCACCACGACATGTACGTCGGGTCTGGCCGTTGTGATCTTGCGGGTCGCCTCGATGCCATCCATCAACGGCATCGACAGATCCATCAACACCACATCAGGTCGCTGGGCCAGCGCGGTCGTGACCGCTGCTTCACCGTCGGAGACCACGCCGATCAGTTCGATGTCGTCCACCGTTGACAACAGCTGCTCGAGACCACTGCGAATCACGACGTGATCGTCGGCGACCAGAACTCGAATCATGTGCTCACTCCGGATGTGCGGGCACGCTTCATGGCAGCGGTACGGCGACTGTCATCGTGGTGCCCTTGCCGGGCTGCGAGCGAACTCGAAGGGTGCCGCCGCCATCGGTGACCAGACCGCGCAATGCGCGCAGGCCCAGGTGCCCGTCGGCCTCTTTGGCATCCAACGTGGCTGCGTCGAAACCCCGCCCGTCGTCGATCACCTCGAGAACGGCACTCCGGTTCTCGGTGGCGACACGCACGCGAACCGACGACGCCGATGAGTGATGCAGTGCGTTGCGAAGACCTTCCTGCGCCGACCGGTACAGCAGACCGGCAATCGAATCGGGCAGCGGATCGCGCAGTTCGGTGGCGTCGATCTCGGCCGGCAAGCCGTTGTCTCGCGTTCGTTGCGCCAGATCTTGCAACGCAGATTCCAATCCCTCTTCGCGCAAGTTGGGCGGGTAGAGATCGATCACCAACGATCGCAGCGCCTTGATGCTTTCGCGCACCGTCTGGGCGATCGCTGCGTCGTCATGATGTGGGAGCAACGGTGGTGCCGCGCCCACGGTGACCACGTCGGGCTGTCGACGCGCCCGCGCCGACAGCGCGTAGGCCACGCCGGCCAGATCTTGCACCACCCCATCATGGAGGTCGCTGGCGATCTGACGACGTTCTACCTCAGAGGCGTCAAGCGCACGCTGCAACAGTCGCTCGCGCTCTTGCAGACGTTGGCGAAGGCGACGCGCCAGCGACCAGGCCAGCGGGATCTGCACCAGTTCCAGCATGACCAGCGCACCCAACGAGATCGGCGCAAAGCTGCGCCACAGCCGCGACCCGTTGCCGCGCACGTCGTCCAAGCGGTAGTACGCCTCGAACAGCAAGGGTTCGCCGTTGGGGGCGTGCACGGGCAGGTAGACCTCGAGCAGGCTGCCACCGATGGTGCGTTCGTAGCGGTTCTCGGGTCGCTCGAGGTCACTGACCTCTGCTTCGATCCGACCCGAGGTCAACGAGCCGGCCTCGTCGTCGCCGAGGTCGAACTGTTCACCGATCAGACGCTGCTCGTCAGAGAACAGAATGATTCCGTCGGCCGACCACACCTTCACCCGAACCAATGAGTTGTCCAGCACATCTTCGGCGACGATGCCCGCAAGGCGCTGCAGAGAAGCCGGCGACCCGCCAGACAAGATGTCGTCGGTCAGGGCCGGCTCGACCAAGCCCTGTGCCTTGATCAGCGTGGTCGTGCGCGCATTGGCAATAGCCTCGCGCTCGCCCACACGACGACTGGCGATCGACGTGGCCACGCCGACGATGGCTACGGCGACCAGACCGGCCAGAACGAACTGCCCAACCTGTCGAGTGACACCCGGAACACGGAGTTGCGCTGGCGACTGGCGATCGTCGGAAGATCGACGCAGTTTCATCGAGCGTCCTGCCGGCTGATCACGATCTCTGCCGCCGCGTTGCTCACCGCTACGAGTGTACGAACACCACCATCAGGCCGGACGCGCGGCGAAGCACCCAACGACAACATAGGACACCGGTACTGGCCCCGGCCTAGAACCGAGGTTTACGGAGCGGAGTCGTCGGTGACCAGGTCCAGCGCCAGGCTGTTCATGCAGTAGCGCTGCCCGGTGGGTGCGGGTCCGTCGGGGAACAGATGGCCGAGGTGCGAACCGCATCGGCGACACCTGACCTCGGTACGGATCATGCCGTGGCTGACATCCTGGATGAGCTCGACGGCATCAGCGTTCTTCGCGTCGTAGAAGCTCGGCCAACCACTGCCCGACTCGAACTTGGTGGTCGAGAGGAACAGCTCGGCACCGCAGGCCGCACACCGATACGTGCCGTCGGCGTGCTCGTTCACGTACTTGCCGCTGAACGGCCGTTCGGTTCCGGCCCGTCGCAGCACCTCGTACTGCTGGGCACTGAGCTGTTCGCGCCACTCTTCGTCACTGCGTTCGATCTCTGGCATGGCTCGCTCCCTTCCGTCGACCTCGAACCGTATCGAACCGATCTCAGTCGTCAAGTCTGGACGTATTCAGCTGCTGCTTTCGCGGTGCTCAAGGCGGCGACCTCGACGTTGTCGGGCTCCGCGGGGATGGGCTCCGCCGTACATCCGGACACGAAAATGGGGGCAGCGACCAGAACAAGCGCGAAAAG
>JANNFQ010000346.1:0-10366 GCA_031380045.1 Acidimicrobiaceae bacterium | reverse complement strand
CTGAGCATCACGATGAACTCGTCGCCGCCGAACCTGCTGAGCATGTCGTGATCGCGCAGCACCGCACGCAACCGCTGTGTCATGCCACGCAGCAACTGGTCGCCCGTTGCATGGCCAAGGCTGTCGTTGATCACCTTGAAGTTGTCGAGGTCGATGAACATGACGGCAATCGAGCCCAGCGGCGAGCTCGCCAGACGTTCGGTGAGCTCGGCGGTGAACTGCGACCGGTTCGGCAAACGCGTCAACTCGTCGTGCGTCGCCGCCCACCGCAGTTGCTCGGCTGCGCGCCGTTGTTCGGTGATGTCCTGCACGTGCGCGATGGCCAAGGCCTCGCGTTCGTGATCGAGCACAGAGATCGAAGTCTGCGCCCACACGACGGAATCGTCCGGGCGCACGTACCGCTGCTCGAGCGCGAACGACTCGACAGTTCCGGCGGCGGCCCGAGTCAGCATCGCGCTGGTTCGGTGCCAGTCGTCGGGGTGGGTGATGTCCTGCATGCGCTGACCGATCAGTTGCCGCCGCTCCATTCCCAGCATGTGCAACAGCGACTCGTTGGCGTCGAGGATGCGGCCATCGTGCACGGTGGACAGCGACATGCCGGTGGGCGCTGCGTGGAACGCCAAGCGGAACCGTTCGCGGGCCAGTTCCAGGGCCGCGGCTTCGCGCACGCTGGCCGACACATCGCGCAACGTGACCACCACGTTGTCGCGATCGCGCAGCGGCAACAGCGCATCGAGCTCGACAAGAACGCCCGGGTCTGCTGGCGGCGCCAGGGGCAGCGTCGGACGCTGCAGCACGCCCGCGAAGTGGTCGTCCTGCAAATGCTGCCACACGCTGGAGATCGTCGATCGATGATCACTGCGCACCATCAACGAGAAGTGGCGACCGATGAGCTGGTCGCCGGTCCTGCCGGTCAGGGTTTGAGCAACCGCGTTGGCCTCGCGAACGACGCCCTGGCTGTCGAGCACGAGAACGGCGGTCGGGAGGTCGTTGAGCAGCGAACGCAGCTGCCGCTCGGTGGCACCCAACTCGTTGATCGACTTCGACAACCGACGCGAGTAGTCAGAGCTCTCCCATGCGCGCACCAACTGGTCGGCGGTGACCGTCAACACGAAGATCACGGCCAACACGCCCGACATGGTGCTGAGCGAGTGCCCGTTCAGCAGGTAGCGCTGCGTGGCCAGCAGCATCGACACGGTGCCCGGCAAGTACACGGCGACCATGCGGATCATCTCGGGGCGCTGGGTGTCTTCGACCACCTTCGCCGAGCCGTGGCCGGCCAGCACCGTCAGCACGACGAACGAGCTGGACCACCACGCGTACGCAATCACGAATGCATGCGCCTGCAACTCGCCTCCTGCTGCGGCATACATGGTGTCGGCGATGGCCAGACACGACCAACCGGCAACCGTCAGCGCCAAGGAGCTGGAGCGTGTTTGCAACAGCATGACCACGGCCAGGGACAGCACCAGCACCTCGGCCATCGGCACACCGACCAGCACGGTCTTCTCGAGACCGGTGTAGCCGACCACGCCGTTGCGCATCCACAGTTCCCAGATGACGAAGTTGGTGGCCGCCGCCATGACCAACGCGTCGACCATCAGTGCCACACGGCGAATGGGTGGGAATCGTTGCAGGCGTACCAGCATCGCGATTCCGGCGGACACCGGCACCGCTGCGAAGGCGACGTCGGATGGCCCCGGCCAGGTGTAGATGCCCCATCCGCTGGACATCGTGACCCACGTGAGCTGACCAACGGCCCACGCGGTTGCGGCCAGCGCGAAGAACGGCACGTGCGGCCGGCGGTCGGTGAACCAGCGCAGCCACAGGGCGACCCCGGCGATGGCGGCCACGCCGCACAACCCAAGGTTCGAAGCGACGCCCCATCGCTGGATGTCGGTGCCATAGACCGCCAGTTCCACCGCGATTCCACCGAGCGACGCCACTACGCCAGCGATGACCAGCCCGCGCGTCCGCGGCGCACCGAAGCGCTCATCGACGCCACTGATGTCGCTGGCTCGCATCACCCTGACTGTCTCCCCGCCGACGCCCTGATGGGATGTGCCGGGATACTACTTCTCCACGTGGTTGTTCCACCACTCTTCGAGACGAATTTGGAGATCGCTTGACGCCAGCACACCCTCGTCCAGGCGCACCTCTGTCAGGAATGCCAGTGCCTGGCCCACCGCACGGCCCGGGCCCACACCCAGCATGGCCATGACCTGGGCGCCGTCGATCTGCGGACCCAGATCGTGCAACGGTTCGTTCTGGGCCATGTCGTCGATGCGCGCCTGCAGTGTGCGCAGCCCATCGGTCAGCCGCAGGGCGATCGTGCCCGTGTGCACGCGGCCCTCGGCCCGAACCAGTTCGTGCAGTTCGTGCAGCAGTCGGCCCGCGGCGTGCACATGTCGCCTGACTTCGCCGTCGGTCCATGGTTCGTGCTGTTGCACCAGCCTGACCAACAGGGGGGTCAGTAGTTCGATCAGCCCAACGACATCTCGGGATTCGTCGTTCGCGTGGCGAAGGGTCAGCAGCCGAGCGCGCGCCTTCGTGGCGCCCAGTGGATGCAACAGCGCGGCCAGTCGCACCAACGGGCGCTGGAACCGGTGCAGCTGGTCGGGGTGTCGAACTGCGTCGACCAGCGCCACGGTGTGATCCCACAGGTGAGCGTGACACGACTCGTCGGTCTGTGACACGGCGGCGACCAATTCGGGGACGACGTGCTGCAACAGGCCCGTTCTGGCCACGAACTGCAGGCCGTCACCGGGTAGCGGCGCGGCTAGCAGCTTGCCCAGCTCATCACGGATGCGTTCGGCCGACACGATCTGCATGCGGTCGCCCATGGAACGCACGGCCCGCAGTAGAGCGGCGTCGGGCTGCAGCCGATATCGGGCGATGAACCGGGCAGCGCGCAACATGCGCAGCGGGTCATCCGAGAAGCTGGCCTCGGGGCCCAGCGGGGTGCGCAGCACGCGGTCGGTCAGGTCGGTTCGGCCCCCGAACGGATCGATCACGACCGGATCGATCATGACCGGATCGATCATGACCGGCTCGGCGGTGCCGGTTCCGAGACCGGCGGGGTGGCCGTCGACGGGGTTGGCTGTCAACTCGATCGCCATCGCGTTGACCGTGAAGTCGCGTCGCGACAGATCGGCGTGGATGTCGAGCGAGAACTCGACGGTCGGCTTGCGCGAATGGCCCTGATACGCCTCGGCGCGGTGCGTCGTGATCTCGTAGACGCGGTCGATCATCCGGCCCGGCATGGCCGCCGGCGATGTCGACGGTACGCGCTTCATGGCCGCGATCGTGCCGAAGCGTTCACCTTGGGTCCACACCGCGTCGGCCCAACCCTGGAGGCACTGCTTGATCTGAGCAGGGTGCGCCGTGGTGGTGGCATCGATGTCGAAGTCGTCGTCGATGGCAAGGACGCGATCAACGACTCGGTCGTCGCCCTGATCGGCCAGCAACAGATCGCGCACGGTGCCGCCAACCAGGAACAGGCGATGGCCGGCCGCGGCAAACCGGTCGGTCAGGGGCTGCAGTTCGCGCAGCACCGGGGCGAACCGGTGACCGATCACGCGCCTTCGTGCCAGAACCGAGTGATCGCCTCGACCTGCGACATGCCCGGCCCGCCATTGGTGTCGGCCTCGGTGGTGTCCACCGGATGCGGGTCGCCGCCGGCCAACACGTCGACCACCGCGGCACTGCTCCACGCGAGCGCGTCCAGGTCGTAACCACCCTCGAGCATGACCAGTCGCCGGCCGGGCGGTGCCCACTGCAGGATGCGCCGGGTGATGGTGATGTAGTCGCCCGACGCCAACCCCAACTCGGTGATGGGGTCGAAGCGATGGGCGTCGAAACCCGCCGAGATGATCAGCCACGTGGGGGCGAACGCCTCGACCCGTGGGGCCACGATCTGATCGAGCGCGCGCAGGTACACATCGCCGGTGGCGCCGGCAGGCAACGGCACGTTGACCGTGAAGCCCAACCCAGCGCCGGCGCCGGTGTCGGTGTGGCGGCCGGTGCCGGGGTACAGCGGCCATTGATGCAGGCTGACGAACAGCACGCGCGGGTCGTGGTAGAAGACATCTTGGGTGCCGTTGCCGTGATGGGCGTCGTAGTCGACGATCAGCACGCGCTCGCCCTGATCGGCCAACGAAGCGGCGACGACGGCGACGTTCGAGATCAGGCAGAAGCCCATCGACTCGGTGCTGTTGGCGTGATGTCCCGGTGGGCGAACTGCGCAGAACGCAGCGTCGCCCTCGCCGCGCTGCATTGCCTCGACAGCAGTCAGGCCAGCGCCAGCCGCCAGTGTTGCTGCGCGCCACGTGCCCGAACTGGCAAAGGTGTCGGGGTCGAGACGCCCGCCGCCACCCGCGCAGATCTGCTCGATGCGATCGAGATATGCCGTGGGATGCACCCGCTCGAGGTCGGCGCGTGTTGCCTCGATCGGTTCCAACGGCACCAGCGCATCGATGTCGGCGTGACGTTGCACACCCGACAGCACCGCCTGCAACCGCTCGGGCCGTTCGGGGTGCCGCGGGCCGGCAAGGTGCTCGAGATACGCGGCGTGGGTACTGAACAGCACGGTCACGTCTGCGACGCTACCGTCCAGTGCGAATGAGCCCGGTGCTGCGCTTGTCCCGAACTTCGGACGACCCGACTGGCATCGGCACGATCGCGCTCCGCAACGCCGGCATCACGGCCCGAGCCCATCGGTACTCGGGCATTCAGGGCATGGCCATGGTGGTGGTGCCCGATGGGTCGGTGGTGCCCACCGCCCAGCACTTCCACGCATGGTCACGCACGTTGGCGGCGCGGGGGTTCACGTCGATGCGCACAGGCGCTCTGGCGCCTCGGCAAGCCGTGTTTGCCGAACGCGCCGGACTGCGATGCGTGCAAGAACTGGCGCTGCTGGAACTGACACTGCCGTCTGCCAGATCGGGCCTGCGCATCACCGTCTCCACCGATCGAACCGAGCAACCTCAGCGTCGTACGCACCGCCTGACGCGACGCCAACTGCAGGCCATCGCCGACATCGATCGCGCCGCATTCGGGCCGAACTGGTGGCTCGACGCAGGCATGTTGGCCGATGTGCGCAACGCCACGCCGGCGTACCGCGCCCGGGTCATCCGCGACTCGTCGGCCAGCCGATCCGGTGGGTCGGGGGGCAAGATCGTCGGGTTCCTCATCTCGGGCCGCGCCGGCCGCACGGGATACGTGCAGCGGCTGGCCGTTCATCCCGACGCGCATCGCAACGGGGTGGCCACCGATCTGTTGGTCGATTCGTTGCGATGGATGCGCCGCGCCCGGCTGCAGCGCGTGTTCGTCAACACACATGTCCACAACGTGGCCGCGCTGACGTTGTATCGCGCTCATGGCTTCGCCGAACTCCCGGATCGGCTGCGGGTCTTCGAAGGCCCGATCCCCCTGTGATCGTCGGCCCGAACGCATCGAACCGGCCCGCCCCCACCCGCCACCGCCGCCATCACCTGGCCCTACCGGTGGCGGCCCTACTGGCCATCGGATGGGCTGCACTGGCCACGTCCACATCACCGGCGGGTTCGTCGATCGCCGCTGCGGCCGGCAACGAACTGACGATCACATCGCAGGCGTTCAACCTGCCGGCCGACGGCAACTTCGAGGTCACGGTGGCCCTGCCTGACGGCGTGGACGGCGCCGAACTGGGCGATAAGGCCGTGCTGACCGTCACCAGTTTTGCCCGCATGATCACCCGCGAGGCTTTCCTTCTGGCCGTGCAGGGCGATCTGCAATGTGACGACCAGAACAATCGCAGTGGCGTCGGCGACGAATTGGGCTGCATCGACGACGAGTTCGAGATATCGCTGGACCCGGCCGACGCTGACCCGAACGTCACTCGGCCGACCACCGACACGCTGACCCTGACAGTGCCCACCGATGCAGTCGCATCCATCCGCGGCAACGATCCGGCGGGCGACGCGGAGGTTGCGGGCAGCACGTCGACCAGCACCACGTCCAGCACCACCAGTTCGACCACGACGACCACATCGGTGGTCGGCCCGACCCAGAGCGACGCCACCCCGACAGTCACCGACACCCCGGAACCACTGCAGTTCGAGGGTACGGGTGTGCACCCGGTCCAGATTCGGCTGGTCGTGAACGGGCGCCAGCTCGCCCAGACCGCCACGTTCGTGCACGTGCTGGGCGGCGAGACGCCAGGCGGCGAGATGTCGATCGGGCTGCTGATGGGTCAGATCAACGAGCCCA
Source organism: Acidimicrobiaceae bacterium (assembly GCA_031380045.1). Classification (GTDB taxonomy): domain Bacteria; phylum Actinomycetota; class Acidimicrobiia; order Acidimicrobiales; family Ilumatobacteraceae; genus VFMC01. The sequence goes on along the minus strand of JANNFQ010000346.1, from coordinate 4,117 downwards.
CCGTGGCCGACGACGGCACCGTGTCGGCAACCGCAGCCGATGTCGAAGAGCTCGGCCGGCTGGCCGACACGCTGGCCGCAATCGACGCCGTGCCGGCAGCAATCGGGTTGAACGATCCCGACATACCGCGCGGCGTGTTCGTGCAGCCAGCCACGTTGCAATCGGTCGTCGATGACGGTGGCACGCTGGCCGCGCGGCTGACACCGGGTCTGGTCCGCAGCGACATCATCTCCGCACCCCGGCTGCCGTTCGAGCCGTCGGCAGCGGCAGCCGCAGGCCAGAACCAGCGGTATACGCAGTTGTTGACGAAGGGCGAAGATCTGCTGGCGCAGTTGCTGCCGCGCACCGACATCGGCCGCACCGTGCAGATCGTGGGGCAACCGTTCAGCCGCGCGGCCGCAGACCTGCAACGGTCAGCAGGGGCGCGTCTGATGGTGATGGACTTCGCTCCGTACCTCGAGGCCGAGGGTGGCAATGGTCTGTTCACCGATACCTCGCAGTTGATCTCGATGGCACTGCCCGACAACACCACCGTGCCCACGGCCATCATCGATCCGCACATCTCGCGCCGACTCGAGGAAGGTGTCGACGATCCGCTGCGAACATCCATCCAGATCGTGGCCGACCTGTTGGTCGTCGCGCAGAGCGTCGACGACGAGGGCGGTATCGCCTCACGCCACGGCATGATGCTGGCCCGCTCGGATCTGGGGGTGCCCGATGCCGCGCTGATGGGCCAACTGGTCTCGTTGCTGGCGACCACCGAAGGGCTGCGTCTGGTCGCCCCGAAGGAGCTGGTGTCCAACGTGGTCACCCTGTTGCGCCCGGGCGGTTCGGGTGAGGTCACGATCACGCTGCCCGATCAGGCCGGTGCCGACCTGTCCGATCGAGTCGACCTGATCACGCAGATCTCTGGCGAGATCTTCGCCTTCGCCAGCATGCTGTCCGACGGCGCGCAACAGGTCGAGCAGTGGGGCCGGGTGCTGGATGCCCTGCCCTCCACGGCCGTCGACGACCAAACCGCCGCGGCAATGGTTGCCGGTCTGCGCAAACAGTTCGACGTCTACCGCACCGGCATCCAGGGGCCTGCCCCATTCACGTTCACGCTGACGGGTCGTTCGAACACGGTCACGTTCAGCCTGACGAACACCACCGACACGGAGTTGAAGGTGCGCGTGCGCCTGAGCTCGCCCAAGTTGACGTTCCCCGATGGTGACGAGTTCGAGGTGCTCCCACCAGGTGCAGAGACCGAGATCAACGTGCGCGCCGAAGCCCTGAGCAACGGCAAGTCCAGCGTCTTCCTGCGCGTGTACCCTTCGGCCGAGAACAGCGACATCCAGTTGATGCCAGAAGTGGTGCTGACGGCGCGGGTCAGCTCGTTGGCCGGCCTGGGGCAACTACTGACCGGCGCCGGGCTGCTGCTGCTGGTCACGTGGTGGGGCCGGCACTGGCAACAGGCGCGCCGCAAGCGCATCGCTGCGGGCCACGTGGGTCGGCATCCGGCGTCCAACGGCAATGGAGGGGCGTCCAACGGCAACGGCACGAGCGGTGCAGGCGACGAGCTTGCACCCGACGCGGCGGCCAGTAGCCTTCCGCCTTCGTGAGCAACCAACCCGAACCCACTGGCGATCGGGGCACTGCCGACCCCACTGCTGCCCGGGCCACGATCCGCGTCGTCACCGACTCGGCGTGCGATCTGCCGCAAGCCGTCGCCGACGATCTCGGCATCGAGATCGTGCCATTGACCATCCGCATCGACGGCCAAGAGTTCGTCGATCGCCGCGACCTGACGCCGGCCGAGTTCTGGTCGCGATGCGCGGCCTCGTCGACCCTGCCCGAGACTGCCGCCCCCGCGCCGGGCGAGTTCGAGGCTGCATATCGCAGCCTTGCCGCGCAAGGTGCCACGGGCATCGTGGTCATCTCGCTCAGCGCGGCGCTGTCGGCCACCATGCAGAGCGCCGAACTGGCGGCTCGCAGCGTGGCCGACACCGTGCCGGTCACCGTGGTCGACAGTCGCAACTGCACCCTCGGTCAGGGCATGATCGTGGCCGACTGCGCGCGGTTGGCACGCTCGGGCGCATCGCTGCACGAGGTCGCGGCACGGGCGACCGACCTCGCCCAACGCACACGCGTGTGGGGCGCGTTGGACACGCTGGACAACCTGAAGAAGGGGGGCCGCATCGGTGGTGCCAAGGCATTGCTGGCCTCGGCCTTGGCCATCAAGCCGATCATCGAGGTGCGCGACGGCAAGGTCGAACAGGGCGGCAAGCAGCGCACCCGTTCCAAGGCGTTGGCGTTCCTGGTCGACAAGTTGGTCAGCTACGGCGCGGTCACCAACCTGGCCGTCCTGCATGCCGATTGCAGCGACGTCGACCAGTTCGTCGAGATGCTGCGACCGCACTACTCGGGCGAGATCGTCATCGGCGACATCGGCCCGGTAGTGGGCGCGCACGCCGGTCGCGGCACCATCGGGATCGCCTTCCACGAGGGCTGAGCGGTCGGCCGCGAAAACCCGATGTGCGCATTGCCGGTCCGCGGAGGTCCAGCACCACTAGCGTTTCCAAGCGGAGATGTCGACGACGACCAGCCCCCCGCCGCTCCCGCCGGCAGTTCTCGCCCAGCGTTACCGTCTGGAGCGTCGCCTCGCGCAAGGAGGCATGGCCGAAGTGTGGCTGGGCACCGACCTGTCGCTGTCGCGACAGGTGGCCATCAAGCTGCTGAAGCCCACGCTGGCCAGCGACCCCATCGTGGCCGAACGGTTCCGCCGCGAGGCCATCGCCGTCGCCCAACTGAACCACCAGAACATCGTCGCCGTCTATGACGCCATCGACGACAACGGTCGCCAGGCCGTGGTCATGCAACTGGTCAACGGCAAGAGCCTGCGCCAGTTGCTGGACGAGCAGAAGCGACTCAGCCCCGACCTCACCATCCACATCGGTTCGTGCGTCGCCAGTGCACTCGATGCCGCGCACCGCGCCGGCATGGTGCACCGCGATGTCAAGCCAGGCAACATCCTCATCACGCCCGACGGCCGTGTGCTGCTGACCGACTTCGGCATCGCCAAGGGCCTGGAATCCACCGGCGACGACCTGACCAACGACAACATCATGATGGGCACCGCCAAGTACCTGTCGCCCGAGCAGGTGCGTGGCAAGCGGCTGGACGGCCGCGCCGATCTGTATTCGTTGGGTTTGGTGCTGTACGAGTGCCTGGCCGGCCGAGTGCCGTTCCTCGGTCAGAACGACGCCGACACGGCGTTGGCCCGCTTGCAGCGCGACCCCACCGATCTCAATCGGCTGCGGCCCACGTTGCCCAACGGTCTGGCAGAACTGATCCACAAGCTGCTGGCCCGCCGACCCGACCAACGCTTCGCCACGGGTGCCGCTGTGCGCGCTGCGCTCACCGACGTCACCTCGCGCGCCAACGATGTCACGCTGACCGATGCCACCGGCCCGCGGCAGAACACCGGCCAGCGTCACGATGGACGCACTCCAGCGGTGCCCAAGCCCACCGATCCCACCTACCGCAGCCCGTACGACCAGGGTGCGACGACACCTGTGCGTGCCGGGCAACCCAAGGCTGTCGGCGGTTACCAACCGGTTCGCAACACCGCGCAACAACCGATCACCGGCGGCCGTCCAGCGGGCGCACCGGTCCGCTCGGCAGACCGCACACCCACCGGCCAGGGTCGCGTGCAGCAGCGCCCCAACCGTCAGTTCGAGCAGCGGCGCAGCCCATCGCTGATCGTCGTGGGTGGCCTGTTGCTGGCCGCTCTCATCGTCAGTGCCGTGCTGTGGACCACGCTGGGCAACGACCCCAAGCAGGGCTCGCAGCTCGACACGCCCGTGGCGACCATCCAGCCCGCCGACATCGGTGCGTCCACGTTCATCGCCGCCGTTGCATACGACCCCGAGGGCGACGACGGCCAAGAGAACAACGATCAAGCCAACCTGGTGCTCGACAACAATCGCGGCACCAGTTGGAACACGTCGTGCTACGCAACGATGGATCTGGGCGGCAAGACCGGCGTGGGCGTGGTCGTCACCCTGGCCACCCCGGCCGCCGGCAAGCTGTCTGTCGACGTCGCCAGTTCACCGTGGACCATGCAGGTGTTCGCCAC
>JANNFQ010000332.1:0-5991 GCA_031380045.1 Acidimicrobiaceae bacterium | reverse complement strand
ACACTCATGTTGGTGTTCAGCGCGCCGATGACCGCGTCGATCACCCGTCGTTCGCTGTGCCCCAGCAGGCCTGCCGTGTAGTCGCCCAGCATGTCGATGTACTCATGGCCGTCGGCGTCGGTCATGGTGGCACCCTGGCCGGCGACGAACGTCAGCGGGAACGGACGGTGCGTCAGTACCGTGCGAGTGTGGCCGCCGGGCAGGTGCTGGCGGGCTTGGTCGTACTGGCGGCGGCTGGCCGGGTTGCGGTCGGCGAAGTTCTGGTGGGCCCGGTCGAGCAGCGCATGATCCATGCGCTCACAGTACGAGACGGGTGCGACGCGTTTACGAGAAGCGCGTCACGAAGCCGCGACGGCGGAAGATGCGCAGCATCCACCAGCTGAAGGCGAACCCGCCGATGACGAACACGACAGCACCCACCATGCCCGTCGCGATCTGGTCGGTCGGCAGCGGGCGTCCGGCCAACACCTCGCGCAACGCGATGAAAGCATGGGTGCTGGGCAGCACGCGGGCAAGTGGTTGCAGGCCGCCGGGCAACGCCTCGACCGGATTGAACACACCCGACAGGGCCATCAGGATGAAGTTGACGCCCCACGTGAGGATCTCAGCGCCCTGACCGAACCGCAGCACCACGCCGATGTTGGCAACGCCAACACCCCACCCGACCACCATCAGCACCGCGCCGATCGGGATGATCGACCAGCCGATCTGGCTGAGGCCGAAGCCGAACGACACGTAGGCCGTGACCGACAGCGTCGTCAACGCCAGCAGCACCTTGGCCAAGCCGAAGATTGCGGTGCCGGCGATGTACTCGATCTCGGTGACCGGTGTGGTCAGCACGTTCAACAGGTTGCGGCTCCACGTCTCTTCCAAGAAGCCGGTCGCCACCGCGATCTGGCTCTGGAACAACACGTGGAACATCAAGATGCCGCCGATCAGATACGGCGCGGCCGACGCGCTGGACGGATCTTGCTGGGCGACGTACGCGCCCAGACTGCCCCACAGGATCACGTCCATCAGTGGCCAGAAGGCGATGTCGAACCACCGGTGTGGCGCGCGCCACAGCACGTAGACGTGGCGGCGAATGACCGTGCGGATGCGGTGAAGGTTCATCGGCCGTGCGTCTCGGCGAGTTCCAGGAACACACCCTCCAGATCGACGTGGCCGTACTGCTGGGCGATTGCGGCCGGCGTGTCGTTGGCGACCACGGTGCCGCGGGCCAGGAAGATGACGCGTTCGGTCAGCATCTGTACTTCACGCATGTCGTGGCTGGTGACCAGTAGCGCCGCACCCGTGCTGGTGCAGTACTCCAACAAGCCGGTGCGCACCTTCAGGGCGATGTCCGGATCCAGCGATGCGGTCGGCTCGTCGAGCACCAACAGTTGCGGTTCGTGCAACGTGGCCTTGACGATGCCCACCAGCGTGCGCTGACCGCTGGACAGCGTGCTGCACAAGCGGTCGGCAAAGGCAGTGATGTTGAACCGTTCCAGCGTGTTGTTGACCGCCTGCCTCTCGTTGCGTACTCCGTACCAACCGGCGAACACGCCCAGGGCCTCGCGCACCTTCAAGCGGTCTGGCAACGGCAGGTAGCCGGCTGCGAATCCCACGTGGCGCATGGCCCGTGACCGATGGCGCGGCAGCCGATGTCCGGCGATCTCAATGGTCCCCGTATCGGGTAGCACGGCCCCCAGCAGCATCAACAGGGTGGTGGTCTTACCGGCTCCGTTCGGCCCCAACAGGCCGACGCGCTCGCCCACGCCCACGTTGATGTCGACGTTCGACACGGCGTGCACCTTGCGATACGTCTTCGTCAAACCGCGCGCGTCCAGTACTCCATCCATCGGTCCAGTCTGCACGAAGACCGGCGCAGAGTGCCGGTCGATTGCGCGGTCGATCAAACGGCAGCAGCGGCGCGGCGGGCGTCCAGCACGGCTTCCAGGATGGTGCGCGGGGCAACGCAGTCGCCGACCAAGACATCGACACCCGGCAGCGCATCAGTCGGAAGCCGGAAGCCGCAGTCGACGACGGCCGCGCACTGCAGCGTGCGTCGGGCGCCACTGAACCTGTCTTCCACCTCGATCTCGCCCGGCCGCACCGCGCGCACGATGCTGCGGCGCTCGATGCGGACACCACGCTGCGCCAGGCGGACGTTGGCCGGCGCCAGATCGCCCGATCGGCTGAGTTCGTTGCCGGCGATCTGGTCCTGTGTGACCAATACGCCGCGCTCGCCCAGTTCTTCGGCCAGTGCCACTGCGATGGGGCCGCCGATCGGATCGATCACGACGACGACACCGGTGTCGGGAAGAGTGACGACGCCACGACGCACATCGACGATGTCGAGCACCGGCGCACCATCGAGGATCTGATAGTCGCGCACGCCGGTTCGGCCACCTGTGGCCTGAATGACGGCAGTGCCCGCGGTGTTCTGGGTCCAGGGTGTCCCGAGTTGCACGGTGACCCCGAGTCGTGCGCATTCGGCAACCAGCCAATCGACGAATGGTCGGCCCGGCCCGGTGATCGCGGCCAGGCCGCCTGCGCGATCGGATGCTTCGACAACCCGCACGCGATGGCCGCGCTCGGCCGCCACACGCGCCGCCTCGAGACCGGCGACGCCGGCACCCACCACGGTGAGGTCGCGCGGTTCGGTCGCCGGCCGGTACCAGTGTGGGTCGGTCGCCTCGTGGCCGGTGGACGGTTCGACCACGCACGTCACGATGGGGTTGCGCGCATCACGCACCTGGCAGGTCTGGTTGCAGCGGATGCACGGCCGGATGCGATCGGCCTGACCGACTCGCAACTTCCCGACGACAGCAGGATCGGCCAGCTGAGCGCGGGTCATCTCGACCCCGTCGCAGACACCATCGCTGATAGCCCACTCGGCCTGACCCGTGTCGACGACCGAACCCTGCAGGAACACCGGTGTCTCGAGTCCAGCCGTGCGTAGCGCCGACCTGATCTGCCGGGTCAGTTCGATGTTGAAGCCGGTGGGCTCGTGATGATCGGGTCGTGTGGCGTGGGCCGAGAAGATGGCGCCGCGCACGACGACGAGGTAGTCGATGCCGAGTGAGCCCAGCTGGCATGCGATCGGCTGGGCCATCTCGGGTGTGATGCCGGCCCACGGCGCCAGTTCGTCGCACGACAGGCGCAACCCGACCACCTTGCCGCTGGCAGTTTCGCGCACCCGCTCGATGACCTGCTGTGCGAACAGCAGACGATCGCCGCCCCACTCGTCGCCGCGCTGATTCGTCAGCCCCGACAGGAACTGGCGTACCAGGCTGTGCTGACCTGCGTTGATCTCGACGCCGTCACATCCTGCGTCGATGGCAACCTTGGCGGCACCACCGAAGCCGGCCACCACCTGGGCGATGTCGTCGGGTTCCATCCACTTCGGCACCTCGCGACTGTTCACCTCGGGCACTCGCGACGGTGCCCACAACGGGGCCTGGCTGTATGCACTGGACCCTTGACCGCCGGCGTGGTCCAGCGAGGCGATCACGAGCGAATCGTTGTTGTGGCACCACTGCGCGATGGCAGCCCATCCTTCGCCACATCGCTCGGCCAACGGAGCGCGTTCGTAGGGCCAATCGCTGCTGTGCACGCTGGCACCTTCCGTGACGATGATGCCAGCCCCACCCATGGCGCGTCGCGCGTAGTACGCGGAGTGACGCTCGGTGAAGCGACGATCGTCGTCGGCCAGGTTGGTGACGTGCGGGCCGAACATCACTCGGCTGGGCGCGTCGCACCCGCCCAACGTCAATCGCTGCAGCAGTTGCACGTTCAGCCGATGGGTTCGAGGACGAACACCGGAATCGTGCGGGTGGTCTTCTGCTCGTACTCCTTGAAGTTCGGCATGATCGCGGCCTGCTGGTCGAACAGGCGTCGGCGCTCGTCGCCGGTCACCTCAACCGCGCGGGCCTGGTACTTGTCGGTGCCGTGCTCGACGGTGATCGTGGGATGGGCAACCAGGTTGTAGTACCAAGCAGGGCTGGTCGGCGCTCCGCCCATCGATGCGATGACCACCGCTTTGCCCTGGTCCATGCTGCAGACCAGGGGCGTCGTTCGTTCGACGCCCGACTTGGCGCCCGTGTGCGTCAGCAGGATCATGTTCATGCCCTCGACGAAACCACCTACGGTGCCGCCGGTCTTGCGGAACTCGGCGATCACGCTGTTGTTGAAGTCATCGGCGTCGGTCATGCGCGTGACGCTACCCCCGAAGTCGCGCCCCCAGAACGCCTTGCCCGAACGATCCGCAGAACGATCAGAACGACGTGGCCGACGGTTCGCTGCCGTGCACCAACCGTTTGATGTTGCTGGCATGGCGCAGCGTGACCAACGCGCCCAAGCCGATGGTCGCGGCGATTTCCCACGCCGGACTGCCGGCCAGGGCAACACCGATCGGCAGGCCGGCGGCGATGACGATCGAGCCCAGCGAGGCTTTGCCTGTGGTGCGGCGGGTGATCAGCCAGATCGCGGTCAACGACACGAAGACCACTGGATGCAACACGACGATGCCGCCCCCGGTGGTGGCGACGCCCTTGCCGCCCCGGAATCGACGGGCAGGGCCTCGACGGGCGGGGCCTCGACGGGTCACCGGGAACATGTGGCCCAACACCGCAGCGGCGATGAGACAGTACGCACCGGGACGGCTGTCCAACAGCACACCTGCGATGGCAGGGATGGCGCCCTTCATCCCGTCCAGGACGAACACGGCGACGCCCCAACGCGTGCCCATCACCCGCGCGACGTTCGACGCCCCGGGGTTTCCCGACCCCACCGTGGTGATGTCGATGCCGCGGCTTCGAGCGACCATGGCAGCGCTGGGGAACGTGCCGACCGCATAGGCGAGAGGCATCAGAAGGAGGGCGGCGACGATGTCCGAACCCTACGCCGGGCCAGAAACCCCGTGCCGGATCACGTGCCGGATCAGTTGCCGGCGACGGGGATCAGGCGACGTGCCGGCTTGCTGTGGTCCATGTCCGGCTTGGGTGTCAGCGACAGGTTGACTGCAGCCAACGCGGGCAGCGCTTCGTCGTTGACGCACTCGGGGTCGGGGCCGTCCAGGGGCAGGCCGGTGAAGAACTTGGCGGCCATGCAGCCACCCTGGCACGCGTCGTAGCTGCCGCAGCTGACACATGCGCCGGCCGATTGCGGTTCGCGCAGCGAGACGAACAGGGGGCTGCGCTTCCACACTTCACTGAATCCGCCTGGGTCGCGCACCGATCCGGCCTTGAACTCGTCGTGGATCACGAAGGGGCACGCGTAGACATCGCCGATGGGATCGATGAGGCACACGACCCGGCCCGCGCCGCACATGTTCAAGCCGGGCAGCGACTCGCCCGTGGCCGTGCCCAGCGCGTTCAGGTGGAAGAACGAATCTCCGGTCAACACGTTGTCGCCCTTGGCCAGCAGCCAGTCGAAGATCTGACGTTGCTGGGCGTTGGTGGGATGCAGGTCGTGCCACGTGTCGGCGCCGCGGCCGCTGGGACGCAGGCGCGTGACACGTAACTGCGCGCCATAGCTGTCGGCCAGTTCCTTGAAGCCGTCGAGCTGATCCACGTTGTGGCGGGTGACCACCACGCTGATCTTGAACGGGCCCCGCTTCTGGGCGAAGTCGGCTGCAGCCAGGTGCTCCATGGCGCGGCGAGCCATGGCGTAGCTGCCCTGACCGCGGACCGGATCGTTGGTAGCAGCGTCGAGACCATCGAGACTGATCTGGATGTCGAGGTAGTCCATGTCGGCGAACCGCTTGGCGTTCTGGGCGTCGATGAACGCACCGTTGGTCGAGAACTTCACACCGATGTCGCGTGAGATCGCGTACTCGACCAGTTCGAAGAAGTCGCGGCGCACCATCGGTTCGCCGCCGCCGATGTTGATGTAGAAGACCTGCAGATCGTGCAGCTCGTCCAACACCCGCTTGGCCTGGGCAGTGTTCAGCTCGCGTGGATCGCGCTGGCCGCTGGACGACAGGCAGTGCACGCACTGCAGGTTGCA
>JANNFQ010000302.1:0-12559 GCA_031380045.1 Acidimicrobiaceae bacterium | reverse complement strand
GTCTGGTTGCGTTCACGTGGCGAGTGTAGTAACTATTAGAGCGATCTATCTAGTACCCATCGAACGGAGGAGCGTATGTCTGACCAGCAGTTGTTGCGTCGAGCCGGCGGGGTGTTCCTGGTCGGGTTCGGCATCCACAACCTCGACCACGTCCGCCGCGGCATCGAGGGCATCAACGAGCAGGTCATCTGGGGAGGCACCGCCGTCGCCATCATCTCCGGCGTCGTCCTCACGCTGGTGTTCACCAAACATCGCCTGGCGCCGAACGCTGCAGCGGCGGCAGGAATCGGCATTGCCATCGGGGTCACCGCCACACACCTGCTGCCCCACTGGAGTTCGCTCAGTGACCCCCTGCCCGGCGGCGCGGTCGATGGCTTCACCTGGTTCGCGGTGCTCGCCGAGGTGTTGGGCGCTGTGGTGCTGGGTCTCGCCGGCCTACGCGAGTCGGCGCGCCTGCGTTTCTCGACCGCACCTCCGACCTCCGCTTGACCGAAATCAGCCCTGACGCAGTTGCCGTTTGAGCGGTCGCCTGTCGACTTCCCCACCCCGACCAGGCTGTTGCGCAATCTCGTCGCAGCCGAAAAGTTCCGAAACCGGCCCGCCACCCTGAGTCAAACCGGCTGTGGATTACGCGTCACGCGCGATTCTGAAGGGTGTGGTTTTCGACCTCACGGAGAGTGGTGCATTTTGCAACAGCCTGCGACGGTGGATTTCTCGACACGCCCATGCTCCACATCGCCCCGGCACCACCCCCCGTCGATCTGGGCGACGCCGGGCGACGGGTCAGTGTTGGCAGCGGGGGCAGAAGCAGGTCGAGCGTCCACCGCTGACGACGCGCACGATGTTGGCCTTGGTGCAGGTGAGACAGCGCTGCCCGGCTCGGTCGTAGACGCGATGCGATAGCTGGAACTGGCCGCCGTTGCCATCGACGTCGACGTACTGCGTATCGGCCAGGGTGGACCCGCCCGCCTCGATCGCCTCGCCCAGGATGCGATGGATCTGCGTATGCAGCGCAGTGATCTCGCGACCGGTTACTGAGTTCGACAGCCGATCGGGACGCAGCCGCGCCGCGTGCAGGATCTCGTCGCAGTAGATGTTGCCGATACCGGCGATGACGTGTTGGTCGAGCAGCAACGGCTTCAGCTGCCGAGCACGCCCCAGCACGATGCGCCGCAACGTCGCCCGATCGATGCCGTCGGTGATGGGGTCGACACCCAGGCGGAACAGGTCGGGCATCTCGACCTGGACGTTGCCGGGGTCGAAGACGACGACCTCGCCGAACGTGCGCGGGTCCACGAAACGCAACTCGCTGGGTGGATCACCCGACAGCAACGCGGCAACGTGGGTGTGCGGCGGGCGTGGCTCGTCGACCGGCGAGATCAGCACCCTCCCGCTCATGCGCAGGTGGATCATGACGTCATCACCAGAGTCGAGGCCCAGCAACAGGTACTTGCCGCGCCGCCGGGTGTCGACGATGGTGGTACCCGTCAGCCCGTCGATGAGCGCTTGGCGCGATGTGCGCCGAACCGTGCGCTCGCGCCCGACTTCCACGCGTTCGATGCGCCGGCCGACCAGATGCACGTCCAGCCCCCGACGAACGGTCTCGACCTCGGGAAGTTCGGGCATAGAGCCAGCAGTCGGTTCGGTTCAGCGCTCGGCGGTCAGCAGGCCGTGTGCCGCTGAGGCTGCCATTTGCTCGGCGACCTTCTTTGAGCGACCCGTACCTTCGCCCAAAACCCTGCCCCCGACGAGCACTGAGGCGGCAAACGTCTTGGCATGATCGGGGCCGCTTTCGCGCAGCACGTAGACCGGAGCCGAGTCGAACATTCGAGCCGTCAGCTCCTGCAGCACTGTCTTGAAGTCGAGCCGGTCCAACTGCTGTGCGGCGACTTGTAGCGGCCCACCAAACAGGTGGGCGATGAGTTGGCTGGCCGCATCGACAGCGCCATCGAGATACACGGCGCCGATGACGGCTTCGAGCGCATCGCTGAGAATGGACGGCTTCGAGCGCCCTCCGGCAGCATCCTCGCCCTTGCCCAGCAGCAGGCACGGACCGATGTCGAAGGTGACCGCCACCTCGGCCAATGCAGACGCATTGACGACGCTCTTGCGCAGGTCGGTCAACTTTCCTTCCGGCAGGTCGTGGTACTGCCGGTAGGCGATGTCGGCGATCTTCCAGCCCAGCACGGCATCGCCCAGGAACTCGAGCCGTTCGTTGGAGGCATGACCCGGCCATTCGGCGCACCACGAACGGTGCGCCATGGCTCGCTCGAGCAGCCCGATGTCGACGAACTGGTAGCCCAGCCGGTCGCTGAGCGCATCGAGACCGATCGGCCTCGCCGCGAGGTCAGTCGCCCGAGACTCGCGCATACACGTAGTCGACTGCGTCGCGAACCGTCTTCAGGTCTTCGAGATCCTCGTCTTCGATGCGGAACTCGATCGAGCGCTCGGCCATCTCTTCTTCCAACGACTCGACCAGTTCGATCAGCGCCAGCGAATCGGCCTCGAGATCATCGACGAACGACTGGCCTTCGCTAATGGTGGACCCTTCGATCTCGAGGATGTCGGCCAGGCTGGCGCGGACGATCTCGAACACCGCAGCGCGATCGAGTGGTTGATCAGTGGCAGGCACGTCGTTCTCCGTCGTTCTCCGTGAAACACGAACACTTGGGGAACAGATGGTAGCCCCAAGCAGGTCCGCCAGACGGGCGATGCGGTCAGGAGTCGGCAGCGATGGCGGCGCGCAGCTGGTCGACGACGCCACCTTCGACCATCTCGTGAGCGACGTGGATGGCGTTCAACATGGCCGTGGCATTGGACGAACCGTGGCTGATGACGCACACGCCGTCGACGCCCAGCAACATCGCGCCGCCGTAGGTATCGGGACTCATCTGCGTGTACAGCGGCATCAAGGCCGGCAGCAAGGCGTCGGCGTGCGGCTTGTAGTGCGGCTCGGACGAGAAGGCCGTGAGGATCTCGTTGATCAGCATCCTCAACCCGCCCTCGAGCGTTTTCAACACCACGTTGCCGGTGAAGCCGTCGGTGACGATGACATCGGCGGTTTTCAGCATGGTGTCGCGACCCTCGACGTTGCCGATGAAATTGATGCCGGACGCCTTCAGCAACAGCTCGTACGCCTCTTTGCGAAGTGTGTCGCCCTTGCCGGGTTCTTCACCGATGGACAGCAAGCCCACCTTGGGATCGGCGACACCGAAGCGGTGGCGCGAGTAGACCGAGCCCATCTGCGCAAACTGCACGAGCCACTCGGGCTGCACCTCGGCATTGGCACCGGCGTCGAGGAGAATGTTGGGAGCATGTCCGGGAACCGGCAGCGGCGTGGCGATGGCGGGACGGCTGACACCTTTGATTCGACCCATGCGCAGCAGCGCCGCGGCCATGGTGGCGCCCGTGTTGCCGGCCGAGATCATCGCGCTGGCATGACCGTCGCGAACAGCCTCGGCCGCGCGAACCAGCGTGGAGTCTTTCTTGCGACGCACGCCTTGCGCTGCGTCTTCGTGCATGGCAATGACCTCGCTGGCCACGATCAAGGGCAGGTCGCCGACGCCAACCAGATCTGCCGGGCCGACCAGGACGATGGGGATGCCCTCGGCCGCAGCAGCGTGCGCGGCCAGCAAGATCTCGTCGGGGGCGCGATCGCCTCCCATCGCATCGATCGCGATCGGGAGCATGAGAACGGTCTGAGTCTGCGCCGGAACCCGAAGGGTCAGCCGACGTCGACGGCGACGCGATCCTTGTACCACCCACACGACGGGCACACCGTGTGCGGAAGCTTGGCTGCACTGCACCGAGGGCACAGGCTGCGCGAGGGCGCCGCAAGCTTCCACGCGCCAGCACGGTGGCTGCGCGTCTTCATCTTCGACTTCTTCTTCTTGGGAACTGCCACCGTGGTTCTCCCCTGGGCGAAATGGGCTGCGTCAGGTTAGCGGGCGGGGACGCCATTCGAACACGTGCGTGACACCGACCTGGATTTCAGTCGCCGAGCAGGTCTTTCAGCTGGTCCAGTGCACCCCAGCGATGGTCGACCATCGGGCCCGAGCACGAACATGTGTCGAGGTTTCGGTCGATGCCGCACTCGGGGCACAGGCCCTTGCAATCGTCGCGACACAGCGGCGACGGCGGCGCGTCCAGCACGATGACCTCACGCACCATGGGGGCCAGATCCAGCTGGTCGCCCACCAGTTCGAACGCCTCGGGGTCGGTGACGACCAGCTGGTAGAGCTCGTGCACGTCGGCCGTGACCAGGCCCGATGCCTCGATGGCGCAACGCCGGCAGATGCCGTGCCAGGGTGCGGTGATGGTGCCGCGCACCACGATGCCGTCGGTGAGCGACTCGAGATGCAGCGCGATGGTGACCCGATCGTCGCCGCGCAGGCGGTCGTCGTGCACGTCGAGGTCGGCCACGGTGGCGCGCACTTCGATGTCTCGCTCGCTGCCCGGCCGCCTCAACAGCTCGGCAGCGTTCACACGCAACGGGTTGGCAGCCATGACCCAAAAGGCTATCGGCGTGGGCCGGCCCGCCTAGCGATCTTGGTCGAAGAAGCCCTTGGTGGGATCGTCATCGTCGTCTCCCAGCGCATCGTCGGCGGCACCGATGGACAGCCGGGCACGACCGGCCTGCACCGTCTTGTTCAGCTTGTCCAACAGGATCTCGAAGCTGCCGAGGCGTTGATCGAGAAAGTCCTCGGTCTCGTGGCGCAGGCGCCGGGCATCGGTCTCGGCGGCCTCGTTCAACTGTCGGGCGCGCTGCTCGGGGGCGCGCACCACCTCGGTGCGTTGCACCATGCGCTCGGCCTGGACGCGTGCCGCCTCGAGCAACTCGTCGGCCTCGCGCCGCGTCTTGTTGACGAACTCTTGGCGCTCTTTGATCATCCAACGTGCCTGCCGCATCTCGTCGGGCAGGCGATGCACTGCCTCTTCGAGCAGCTCGATGATCTCGTCGCGATCGATGCGCGGCGACGACGACAGGGGCATGGTGGGCGCGGTAGCGATGACGTCGATGGCCCGACGCAACAACTGTTCGGCGTCGCCGACGTAGCCGTTCGTGGTCTTGACGAACGCGTCCGAGTCGTCGAACTCGTGGTCGAACTCGTCCTCGTCTTCGCCGTACTGATCGTCGTCGTAGCTCATGGCTCCCGGCTTGCTCGCTGGAGTGGCGCCAGCACCGCTGCCGGCACCATGGCGCTCACGTCTCCACCGTAGTTCGCGATCTCTCTGATGAAGCGGCTACTGATGAACACTCGACTGGGCTTGCACGGCAGGTACACGGTGCGCACGCCGGCGGCGGCGTAGTTGGTGTGCGCCATCTGTTGCTCGACCTCGAAGTCGCCGCCAGTTCGCAGACCCTTGACGATGAAGTCGGCGTCGAAGTTGCGCGCCGCATCGACGGCCAAGCCGGGGAACGACACGACGCGAACCGACGATCCGTCGTCAAGATCATCGACGCTCTGCTGGATCATGTCCAGCCGTTCGTCCAAGGTGAACATGCCACTTGGCTTGGTGGGATTGTGCATCGCCGCCACGATGACCGAACCGAACAGTTCGAGCGATTGCTCGATCACGTCGAGGTGGCCGAGGTGGATGGGATCGAAGCTTCCGGGATACAGGACGGTGGGCATGTGGTGCGAGACGATAGTGCCGCAGGTACCGGTTGCACAGTGACGCTCAGGCGTCGTCGGCGCGTGCCAGCAGCGTGGCGCACGTGCGGCCGTACCGCTTGGCGCGGATCGTTTCCCACCCTTCGGGTGCGTCGACCTCTCGTGCCGACTCGCACATGACGTACGCAGCGTGCAGCATGCCGAGCAACTTCGGCCAGGTCTCGAACGAGTACGGCGGGTCCACCAGCGCTAGGTCCACGTTGCGAACTGCGGGCACCCATGCGAACACATCAGACGTGACGACGGTGGTGCGATCGGCCAGACCCAACGTGTCGATGTTGGTGCGCAAGGCGTGCAACGCGTTGCGGTCGCGCTCGACGAACGTGCAGCGGGCAGCGCCTCGCGACAGCGCCTCGATGCCCATGGCGCCCGAGCCCGCGTACAGGTCGACGACGATGGCGTCCTCGACCAACCCCATCGACGTGAGCGAGTTGAAGACCGCCTCGCGCACCTTGTCGGTCGTGGGTCGTGTGGCATCGCCAACGGGTGCGACAAGCCGGCGCCCCCCGAACTCTCCCGCCACCACACGCATCGGCCGCAGGATATCCGCGGCACACTGTGGTGGTGCTGGTGCCCGAGGAGACGATCGTGTGTGTCGACTGCGGCGGACGTTGCCACCTGCTGTCGCATCCGCCCGAGGACGGCTTCTGGGAGCCCGGCGACATCGTTGCGTACCGCTGCGCAGATTGCCTCGACCGATGGGACCTCGTCCTGCCCGACGACGACGAGTGACTCGACGTGACGTGGCGTTCGTTACGGGACCGTGACGGTCGCTGTGCGACGCTTGACGTCGTCGCCTCGCAAGGCGCACCCTGACCTGCGGTGGGATGAAACGAAGCGTCGTGCGGAGGTTCGTTCGACAGGTGCGGGCAACGGTGCCCGCGACCGGAACGTCAGGAGTCGTCATGCGTCATGGTTTGGCATTGGTCGGCGTGCTCGCGCTCGCAACGATCGTTAAGGTCGGTGCAATACTGACCGTCGGCGCGGAGACGTGCACCATCACCGGAACGGCGGATGGCGAGGAGCTCGTCGGTACGAGCGGCCGCGACGTCATCTGCGGGTTTGGCGGCAACGACATCCTGCGCGGTCTGCAGGGCCGTGATCTGCTGATCGGCGGGACGGGCGACGACCAGTTGTTCGGCGGCGCAGGCAATGACGAGTTGCGCGGCGAGGACGGCTTCGATCACATGCAGGGCGACGACGGTGCCGACGTCCTGTACGGGGGGCCCGGCGGCGACGACTTCCGCGGCACCATCGGGTCAGCAGCCGGTGTTCCGGGTGACGGTGCCGACACGATGATCGGTGGGCCCGGGCCCGACTCCGTCAGCTATTTCAATCGCACCGCGGGTGTCACGGTCACGCTGGACGGGATCGCCAACGACGGCGTGCCGAACGAGCACGATTCGGTCGGTGTGCTGACGGCCTTCGGCACGTCCGACATCGAGAGCATCAACGGCGGCAAGGGCAACGACGTCCTCAACGGCGATGCAGGGCCCAACGTGATCGTCAGTCGCGGCGGCAACGACACACTGAACGGCAACGGTGGCGCCGACACCCTGGACACGTGGGACAAGACGCCCGGCGACACCGCGAATGGTGGCGCCGGAATCGACGCCTGCGCGATCGACGCCGCTGACGCGAGGTCGAGCTGCGAGTCCTTCCCCGTCGGCGGCGGCTGACGCCACCGACGCAGCGCTCGATATGAGGCGCGCCCGAACTTCAACGCGTCAGCTCTTGAACAGGAACGCTTCGTCGTCGCTGCTGAAGAGCAGCTTCAGTTCGTCGGCCAACATCTCGTTGTCGGCCAACAGTGGATCGGCGTCGACGATCTCGAACGCGGCTTCCCGTGCTTGCACGACCAGCTCGCGATCGCGTCGCAGCGAGGCAAGCCGCAGATCGCTGCGACCCTTCTGCGCTGTGTTCATGATGGTGCCTTCGCCGCGGAGGTCCAGGTCGACCTCGGCCAGCTCGAAACCGTCGGTGGTGGCCACCAACGCCTCGATACGCGGGTTGCCACCCTCGCTGTCGGGGTCTGGCGTGGTGACCAACCAGCAACGTGACGCATGCACCCCACGCCCGACGCGACCGCGCAACTGATGAAGCTGGGCGATGCCGAACCGGTCGGCATCAAGGATGACCATGACGGTGGCGTTGGGTACATCGACGCCGACTTCGATGACCGTGGTGGCAACCAGCACGTCCAACTGTCCAGCACGGAACCGGTCCATGACGGCTTCCTTCTCGGCCGAAGGCATGCGCCCGTGCAACAACGCCAGTCGCAGGCCGTACAGCTCGCCACCCGACAGCTCTTCGAACGTCTCTTCGGCGCTGGCCAGTTCCAGCTTCTCGCTCTCGCCGATCAGCGGACACACGACATAGGCCTGACGGCCCTCGGCGACTTCGCTGCGCACATCGGCCCACACCGTCGCCTCGTCGAGCGGGCCGTTCGACCAGTGCGTGGTGATGGGGGTGCGTCCCGGCGGCAGCTCGTCCAACACGCTGACGTCCAGATCGCCGTAGACGGTCATCGCGGCCGTGCGCGGTATGGGTGTGGCCGTCATGACCAACACGTCGGGCACCGCTCCCCCAGCCGCCTTGTCACGCAACGCGGCCCGCTGCTCGACGCCGAACCGGTGCTGTTCATCGATCACCACCACACCCAGACTGCTGAACGACACGCCCTCCTGGATCAGCGCATGCGTTCCGATGGCGATGTCGACCCCGCCGTCTGCCAGACCGGTCAGCACCTCGCGGCGATCACCACCGGTGATCCGGTTCGTCAGCAACTCGACACGCAACGGGCGGTCGCCGAACAGGTTGCCCGGGTCAGGCACCGTCACGTCCGACAGCAAGCGGCGAATGCCTGTGGCGTGTTGCTCGGCCAGCACTTCGGTGGGCGCCATCAGCGCGGCCTGGTGCCCGCCCTGCACCGACGTGAGCATCGCGCTGACTGCCACCAATGTCTTGCCGGCGCCCACGTCGCCTTGCAGCAGCCGATGCATGGGATGCGCGCCCGCCAGGTCGTGTTCGATCTCGGCGATGACGCGGCGTTGTGCACCCGTCAGCTCATACGGCAGCGCCTGCTGCAAGCGGCCGACCAACTCGCCCTCGATCTGATGGCGGATGCCCAACGAGTCGCGTTCCAGCGCTCGCTTTCGCACCACCAACACCGTCTGCACGCGTAGCAGTTCGTCGAAGGCCAGCCGACGGCGGGCGCGTGATTGATCGGCCATCGTCTCGGGCATGTGGATCAACCGGATCGCATCGGTGCGATCGAGCAGCCCCAGCCGTTGCACGATGGGCCATGGCACGGGGTCTGCGATGCCGCGGGCAGTGCATCGTTCCAGCGCGTTCTCGACGAACCCGGCGATCTCCCACGTGGTCAGCGCGACCTTCTCGCTCTGGGGATAGATCGGCACGATGCGGCCGGTTCGATCGCCGATCAGATCGACGATGGGGTTCGTCATCTGCAACCCGCCACGAAACACGTCGGGCTTGCCGAACAGCGAGATGTTCAGGCCCTCGTGCAACTGCTTCTCTCGCCACGGTTGATTGAAGAACGTGATGGTCAGACGCCCGCTGCCGTCGCCGACCACGGCAGTCACCATGGTCTTGCGATTCTTGGTCATCCGCTTGGTCACGCTGCGAACCGCGACCAACACCAACGCTTCCTTGCCCGGCTCGAGGTCGCTGACCCGTGCTTCGTTGGTGCGATCGACCCAACGCCGCGGATAGAAGGTCAGCAGGTCCAGCACCGACGAGATGCCGATGGACTCCAGCGCAGCGAGCTTGCGTTCGCCCACGCCGCGCAGCCGATCGACGCCGATGCCGTCGAGCTCGCGCAGGGTGAGTGGCGCCACGTCGGCAAGCACCTCACTCGACGCCGAACAAGAACGGATACAGCGGTTGACCGCCGTGGTGCACCTCGACCTCGACCGATGGATGCTCGTCGCCCAACCAACCGACGATCGCTGCGGTCTGCACTGCGGTGGCGTCAGCGCCAGTCACGATGGTCACGATCTCGCGCTCCGGCGTGACCAACTGTTCCAGCAAGGCGGTGGCCGCGCCCTCTAACGAACCGCTGATCGACACGATTCCTTCGCCGCGCACGATACCGATCCAGTCGCCGACGACGATGGAGCCGGCCGGGCTGTTGGTGTCGCGCACCGACCGCGTGATCTCGCCAGTGGCCATCGACTCGACCGCTTCCAGCATCTCGTTGTAGTTGGCCGTGGCGTCGGCTTCGGGGTCGTACACGACCAGCGCGGCGAGCGCGGCCGGCATCGACATGGTCGGCACGACGACGACGTGTTTGGTCGTGAGCGCATCGAGCTGCTCGGCGACCGGGATGATGTTCTTGTTGTTCGGCAGCACCACCACCTGGCGGGCGTTGACCGCCTCGACAGCGGCCAACAGTTCGGCAGTGGACGGGTTCAGCGTCTGCCCCCCGGTGACGACTCCTTGCACGCCCAGGTTGCCGAACAGCTCGACCAGACCGCCACCGCTGGCGACTGCGACCACAGCGCAGGTCACATGGGGCAGCGCAGTGGACGGACCGACGAAAGGCGACGACCCACCGGTCATCGCCGCTTCGCGCGACGCATGTTGATCGGCAACTTCCTCGAACAGATCGGTCACCCGGATCTGTCGTGGGCGACCGCCCACATCCAACGCCACCTCGATGGCGGCGCCGACGTCGTTGGTGTGCACGTGACAGTTCCACAAACCGTCGCCACCCACCACCACGATGGAATCGCCGATGGCACCCCAGCCCTGTTTGAACGAACCGATCGAGCTGTCGTCGAGGTCCAGGAAGTACATGACTTCGTACCGCAACTCAGAGACATCGACGGCCCCGCCCTGGGCATGCGCGCGATGGGTGACGGCCTGCAACTGATCAGCCGACGGACCGTCATCGTCAGAGGGTTCCGGCAGGGGTTCGCCGTCGACCACGAACAGCGCCGAGTCCAGCAACAGCATGAATCCCGCGCCGCCGGCGTCAACCACGCCCGCTTCCTTCAGCACCGGCAGCTGGTCAGGGGTGCGCGCCAGCGCCAACCGCCCCGCGTCGCGAGCCGCTCGAAGCACATCGGACAACGAACCGCCCTGGCCGGCTCGAATGTGGGCCGCGTCGGCCGACTCGCGGACGACGGTCAAGATGGTGCCCTCGATCGGCTTCAGCACCGCCTCGTACGCCGCCGCCGACGCGGCTTGCAACGCGTGGGCAACCGTGGCGCCGGTGGCTTCGCTGGCCACCTTCAGGGTGGAGGCCAAGCCGCGCAGGATCTGGCTGAGGATGACGCCACTGTTGCCCCGCGCGCCCATCAGCGAGCCATGGCTGATGGCATCGCAGGTCGGCGCCAACTCGGCCGGCGCCAGCGCAAGCTCGGCAACGACAGCGTCGAGCGTCCTGGCCATGTTGGTGCCGGTGTCGCCATCGGGCACCGGATACACGTTCAGCCGGTTGATGCCGGCAGCGTGAGCGTGCATGGTGTCGCGAAAAGTGACCACTGTTGATCTGAGCGCATCGGCTGATAGCAGCTCCATGGTGGGCACGTGCGACAGACTAGGGGCGCCCCGGCCCTCAGCAGCCGGTCCCGGGGTCGTGCGGCCGAAACGGGTCGAACGATGGGGGCATCGCCCGAAACGATGACGAACCGACCCCGATGGCTTGGGGAAGCACGGAACGACGCTGATATCGTTGTTGAGTCCTCTTGCCAGGTTGCCCCCGGCGACGGACTGATCGATCGAAAGAAGGCGTGTCATGGCAGCAGTTTGTGAAGTGTGCGGCAAGGGCCCCAGCTGGGGCATGTCCGTGTCGCACTCACACCGGCGCACCAAGCGTCGCTGGAGCCCGAACATCCAAAAGGTTCGTGCCTTGGTGAAGGGTTCGCCCAAGCGCCTGCACGTGTGCACGGGTTGCATCAAGAGCGGCAAAGTCGTCAAGGCCGGCTGAAGCTCGTGCAGGGCGTCATCAAGT
The DNA here is from genome assembly GCA_031380045.1 of Acidimicrobiaceae bacterium. Lineage (GTDB taxonomy): Bacteria > Actinomycetota > Acidimicrobiia > Acidimicrobiales > Ilumatobacteraceae > VFMC01. The sequence goes on along the minus strand of JANNFQ010000302.1, from coordinate 904 downwards.
CGTACGACCCATCCTCGGGCGACGGCACCGTCCTGTGTGACACCGATCTCGCCGAATACGACCTGGCCGCCGACGCCCTCGAGGGCTCGATCTTTCGCATGCTTCGCCAGGGACAGCGCGTCGTCTTCGACCTGAACGACGAACGACGAGCCTCACGGCTGCGCCTCGGCAGCGAGGTCGACATGGGAACGCCCGGCCAATAGGCCGGGCGTTTGTTCATTACCACGACAATTCCCGACCCACCCATCCGGCGCAACGTCGCGACGGCAACAAGGAGTTCCAGCCATGAGTGCGACCACCACCAACACCCGGCTCCAGCAATGGGTCGACGACTGGGCTGCCATCCTGCAGCCCGACAGCGTGTACTGGTGCGATGGCAGCGCCGAGGAGAACGAACGGCTGTGCACCGAACTGGTCGATGGTGGCACGTTCACCCATTTGGACGAGGCTAAACGGCCGAACAGCTACTGGGCCCACAGCGACCCGGGTGACGTCGCCCGGGTGGAAGACCGAACGTTCATCTGCAGCGAGCGCAAGGACGACGCCGGCCCCACCAACAACTGGCGCGACCCTGCCGAGATGCGAACCGAGATGAAGCGGCTGTACACGGGCGCCATGAACGGCCGCACGATGTATGTCGTGCCATTCAGCATGGGCCCGCTCGGATCGCCCATCGCCCACATCGGGGTGCAGCTCAGCGACTCGGCCTACGTGGCCGTCAACATGCGCATCATGACCCGCATGGGCCAAGGCGCGCTCGACGTGCTGGGCAACGGCCAGTGGGTTCCGTGCATCCATTCGGTCGGCGCTCCGCTGCAGCCGGGCGAGGCCGATTCTTCGTGGCCGTGCAACCCCGACAACAAGTACATCGTCCACTTCCCCGAGACCCGCGAGATCATGAGCT
>JANNFQ010000273.1:0-8081 GCA_031380045.1 Acidimicrobiaceae bacterium | reverse complement strand
GCGTCGTCGGGGCCACACATCGCTCGCGCACGCAGATGGATCGCCGACGCATGCTGGCGATGCACCTCGTTCATCAGCACCACGTCGTGCTGGCACCATGCCCGCAGCCAGCCGTCGCGACTCTCGATCGACGTCTCGATGATCGTCCGAGTACCCATCACGATGACCTGTTCGGCACCATTGGCGTCTTGGATCGGTCATCGGCCCAACTTCATCCGATCGGGTCGTTCACCTTGACGGTCGAGCGGCTCACCGAGCGACTCACCAGGTCGCAGCGCGCTGCAGTTGTGTCACGTCGGCCGAAGTGTCTGCGATGTGGGCTGGCGTCGACCATCCCTCGCACGACTACGGTCACCCCGATGAGGTGCGAATGAGGATCTGGCCAGGTTCACCGTTGCCGTTGGGCGCGACGTTCGATGGTGTCGGCACAAACGTCGCAGTGTTCACCGAGGTTGCCGAGGCCGTCGAACTGTGCGTCTTTGACGACAGCGACAACGAAACTCGGGTCGAGTTGCCAGAGCGCTCGGGCAGTGTGTGGCACGGGTATCTGCCCGACATGGGTGCCGACACCCGGTACGGCTTTCGTGTGCGCGGCCCCTGGGACCCCGCCAATGGCCATCGCTGCAACGACGCCAAGTTGCTGTTGGATCCGTACGCACGTGCCATCGAAGGCAAGTTCCGCTGGGGTCAAGAGTTGTTCGGCCACCGATTCGACGACCCGATGGCCATCGACACATCCGACAGCGCCGGGGCCATGCCCAAGGCCGTGGTGGTGAACCCGTTCTTCGACTGGGCCAACGACCAACCGCTGCTGCGCCCGTGGGCAGACACGGTCATCTACGAGGCTCATGTGAAAGGCGCCACGCAACTGCATCCGGACATCGATCCGGCGATCAGGGGCACGTACACCGGCATCGCCGATCCGGCGTTCATCGACCACTTGACCAACTTGGGTGTCACCACCCTGGAACTGCTGCCGGTGCACGAGTTCGTGCACGACTCGCATCTCATCGAGCGTGGCCTTCGCAACTACTGGGGCTACAACTCCATCGGGTTCTTCGCGCCGCACGACGAGTACTCGCACCGCGAGGGGCTGGGTCACCAAGTGCAGGACTTCAAGCAGATGGTCAGGGCACTGCACGCGGCTGGTATCGAGGTCATTCTGGACGTGGTCTACAACCACACCGCCGAGGGAAACCACATGGGCCCGACGTTGTCGTTCAAGGGTCTGGACAACGCCTCGTACTACCGGCTCGTGCAGGACGACCGGCAGCACTACATGGATTACACCGGCACGGGCAACACGCTGAACATGTTGAATCCGTTCTCGTTGCAACTGGTCATGGACAGCCTGCGCTACTGGGCGACCGAGATGCATGTCGACGGATTCCGATTCGATCTGGCATCGGCATTGGCGCGCAGCCTGCACGAGGTCGACCGGTTGTCGGCGTTCTTCGATCTGGTCCAGCAAGACCCCGTCATCAGCCGGATGAAGTTGATCGCTGAACCCTGGGACGTGGGCGAGGGCGGGTATCAGGTCGGCAACTTCCCGCCGCAGTGGGCCGAATGGAACGGGCGGTATCGCGACTGCATTCGCGATCACTGGGCCGGCGCCGAACACGGGCTGGGCGAGTTCGCCTACCGCGTCTCCGGGTCCAGCGATCTGTACGAAGCAGCGGGTCGCCGACCGCACGCCAGCATCAACTTCGTCACTGCTCACGACGGGTTCACTCTGAGCGATCTGGTGACGTACCACGAGAAGCGGAACGAGGCCAACGGCGAGGACAACAACGATGGCGAGAGTCACAACCGCGGGTGGAACTGCGGTGTCGAGGGACCGTCCGACGAGGCTGAGATCCAAACGTTGCGGCAGCGCCAGCAGCGCAACCACCTGACCACCCTGTTGCTGTCGCAGGGTGTGCCGATGATCCTGGGCGGCGACGAGTTCGGGCGCACGCAGCAGGGCAACAACAATGGCTACTGCCAGGACAACGAGGTGTCGTGGTACGACTGGGAACACGCTGACCGCGACTTGCAGCGGTTCGTGGGCGAACTGGTTGCCTTGCGACGTCGGCATCCCACGTTCAGGCGTCGCCAGTTCTTCCAGGGCCGTGCGGTGAAGGGCGATGCCAGCGAGACCGACCTTGCCTGGTACGACCCCGAGGGCAACGAGATGGCCGATGACGCGTGGGATCAGTCAGCCGTACGCGCGCTGACGATCTACCTGGGCGGCCGAGGGTTCGAGCCGGGCACACGTGGCGAACTGGTCACCGATACCGATGTGTTGTGGCTGATCAACGCCGAAGGGGAGACACGTACGTTCACACTGCCCGAACGGATGAGCCATCAGCAGTGGGTGGTCGTGGTCGACACTGCAGCGGGTCTGGTTCGCGCCGACACACCGGTGGTGCAACGCGACCACGAGCCGTCGGTAACGCTCGACCTGGTGGGCCCGACGATCGATCTCGTCGGCCGTTGCACCATCGTGCTGATGGCTGTGCTCGACGACCAGATCTGAGCGCTCGAGCCGCCTCCCAACGAATCACGATGTGAGGTTTGCGGTCGCTGGGGCCGGGGCACGCTGCGCGGCGAGCGGGCGCAACCGGCGGCCGCGAGTACAGGAGGATCCGTGGCCCCCGTCGGGAAGAAGACGCCAGCGAAGCGCACTGGTGCCACAGCAAAGCGCACTGGTGCCACAGCAAAGAGCACGTCAACAGCGTCCGCTGATCGAACCGGCAACGGTGGCGAACTGCATCAGTCGGCGGTCGCCGGCGGGCCCGTGCTGACTACACAGCAGGGCGCACCGGTTGCCGACGACCAGAACACCTTGCGCATCGGCGAGCGGGGGCCGTTCGCGCTCGAAGACAACCACTTCCGCGAGAAGATCTTCCATTTCGACCACGAGCGCATTCCCGAACGCGTGGTCCATGCCCGGGGCTATGGCGCCCACGGCTTCTTCGAGACCTATGAATCGTTGGCCGAGCTGACTCGTGCCGATCTGTTCCAACAGGCCGGTCGTCGCACCGAAGCATTCGTGCGTTTCTCGACCGTTGCCGGCAGCGAAGGCTCGGCCGACCTGGCTCGCGACGTCCGCGGCTTTGCGGTCAAGCTGTACACGCAAGAGGGCAACTGGGACATCGTTGGCAACAACATCCCGGTGTTCTTCATCCAGGATCCGTTGAAGTTTCCTGACCTGATCCACTCGGTCAAGCCCGAACCCGACCGTGGGTTCCCGCAGGCGGCCTCGGCCCACGACACGTTCTGGGACTTCGCCTCGTTGATGCCCGAGTCGACGCACATGCTGATGTGGGCCATGTCCGACCGCGCCATTCCGCGCGCGTTCCGGTTCATGGAAGGCTTCGGTGTCCATACGTTCCGGATGGTGAATCGCGATGGCCGGTCGACCTTCGTGAAGTTCCACTGGAAGCCGAAGCTGGGTCTGCAGTCGGTGGTGTGGGACGAGGCCGTGAAGATCAACGGCGCCGATCCCGACTTCCATCGGCGCGATCTGTGGAACGCGATTCAGCAAGGCGACTTCCCCGAATGGGAGCTGGGTCTGCAGGTGTTCGACGACGAGTTCGCCGACCAGTTCGAGTTCGACATCCTCGACCCGACGAAGCTGATCCCGGAAGAGGTCGTGCCGATCCGCAAGGTCGGCCGGCTGGTGCTGAACCGCATGGTCGACAACTTCTTCGCCGAGACCGAACAGGTGGCGTTCTGCACGCAGAACATCGTGCCGGGCATCGACTTCACGAACGACCCGCTGCTGCAGGGGCGAAACTTCTCGTACCTCGACACGCAGCTCAAGCGATTGGGCAGTCCGAACTTCACCAACATCCCGATCAACGCACCGAAGTGCCCGTACGCCAACTTCCAACGCGACGGGCACATGACCATGAACGTGCCTGCGGGTCGGGTCAGCTACGAGCCGAACTCGTTCACCGGTGACGAGCGCGGCCCTCGGGAGGATCCCGACGGGTTCACCTCATTCCCCGCAGTCGAGGGTGGCGAGAAGCGACGGATCCGTCCTTCCAGCTTCGCCGACCACTACAGCCAGGCCCGCCAGTTCTTCCGCAGCCAGACGTCGGTCGAACAGCAGCACATCATCGCTGCCTTCACCTTCGAGCTCAGCAAGGTCGAGATCGCGGCGATCCGCGAACGCATGGTCGCAAACCTCCGCAACGTCGATGACGCTCTGGCCGCCTCGATTGCCGATGGCCTGGGCATGGTCTTGCCCGCGGCCTCGACCCCGGCGGCGCCGGTCGTCGATGGTCTGGCGCCGTCTCCGAAGTTGAGCATCGTCGGCAACGGGCCCACCTCGTTCGCAGGCCGCAAGATCGGTGCGCTGGTCACCGACGGCGCCAGCCCGAAGCTGCTCGATGCGCTGCAGGCCGCTGCCGACGCCGAGGGCGCAACACTCGAGATCATCGCGCCCAAGATCGCCGGCGTCACGCTGAAGGGCGGGATGAAGCTGCCCGCCAAGCAGATGCTGGGAGGCGGACCCTCGGTGCTGTACGACGCTGTTGCCGTGATCGCATCGGTCGCCGGAGCCGAGCAGCTGGCCGCCAGCCCAGCCGCGAAGGACTTCATCACCGATGCGCATGCTCATTGCAAGTTCATCGCCTACTCGCCGGAAGCCGAGACCCTGCTGGTGGCCACGGGCCTGGACATGGCGATCGATGACGGCTACGTACGCCTGGACGGAATCCGCGCAGCGCGTTCGTTCGTCATCAACTGCCGCGCGCTGCGCTGGTGGGATCGTGTTGCTTCACGCGCCGACGTTCCGGCGTAACACGCAGGGTCTCGTTCTCGCAGCGAGGTCTGCACCGGGCATCGGCGGGTAGCCTCGGCCGCGTGACCACCGCATCGTTGACAACGCTGGAGCGCGAGCTGCAGCGTCTCGGCGACGTGGTCGTGGCCTTCAGCGGCGGCGCCGACTCGGCCTTTCTGGCGGCGGTGGCTCACCGCGTACTGGGCCCGCATGCCCACGCGGTCACAGCGGTGTCGCCCTCACTTGCGGGCGACGAAGAGGCCGACTGCCGAGCACTGGCCACCGAGTGGGGCCTGCGCTGGACCGCAGTCCGGACGCACGAGATGGAGCGCGCTGCGTACCGCATCAACGACATCGATCGGTGCTTCCACTGCAAGGCCGAGTTGATGGACGTGTTGGCTCCGATCGCTGCCACCGACGGAGCAACGGTGGTGTTGGGCGTCAACCTCGACGACCTCGGCGAGCATCGTCCGGGCCAACGTGCTGCCATCCAGCAGGGTGCGCAGTTCCCGTTGGTCGCCGCCGGTTTCACGAAGGCGATGGTTCGCGAGGCGTCGCGTCGTCTGGGTTTGCGCACGTGGGACAAGCCGGCCGCTGCCTGCTTGGCCAGTCGCGTTCCGTACGGCACCGAGGTGTCCATTGGCCTGCTCAGTCAAGTCGACCGCGCCGAGGCTGCGCTTCGGCGGCTGGGTCTCATCGAGTTGCGCGTACGCCACTACGACGACACCGCTCGCTTGGAAGTGCCGGTCGCCGCGTTCCAGATCGTCATGAGCTCGCGAGTGCAGATCGTCGCCGCGATCAAGTCGTGCGGATACCGGTATGTGACCCTCGACCTGGAAGGGTTCCGGTCGGGAAATCTGAACGACGGTCACGTACTGTCGCCGCCGAAAGGGGAGCAACCATGAAGCTTTCGATGATGATCAACTACAGCGGTGGGTTCAAAGAGGCCGTGCAGCGCGTGGTCGAACTGGAGAAGGCCGGCTTGGATCAGGTGTGGATCGCCGAGGCGTACAGCTTCGATGCGATCAGCCAGGTCGGGTACTTGGCGGCCAAGACCGAGCGGGTCGAGATCGGCACCGGCATCGTCAACGTGTACTCGCGTACCGCCGCGTTGATGGCCATGACCGCCGCGGGTTGCGACTACGTCAGCGATGGTCGCTTCATCCTGGGTCTGGGTGCCAGCGGGCCGCAGGTCATCGAGGGCTTCCACGGTGTGCCGTACGAGAAGCCGATGCAGCGCATCAAGGAGTACATCGAGGCCTGCCGCATGATCTGGAAGCGTGAAGAGAAGTTCGACTACCAGGGCCAGACGTTTCAGGCGCCGTTGCCGCAAGGCCAGGGCACCGGGTTGGGCAAGCCGTTGAAGATCATCAACCACCCGTTGCGCAGTGACATCCCCATCTGGTGGGCCAGTCTGAAGGGCCTCAGCGTCACCGCGACTGCCGAGCTGGCCGACGGCTGGTTGCCGATCATGTTCATTCCCGAGAAGTACCACAACGTGTGGGGGCCGCAGCTGAAGGCCGGTCTGGCCAAGCGCGATGCCAGCCGCAAGCCGTTGGACATCTCGGCCGGCGGCATGTTGTCCATCGACGAGAGCTTGGTCGGCGAGGCGCGCACGAAGATCCTCGACTTCGCCCGGCCGAACATGGCGTTGTACGTCGGGGGCATGGGTGCCCGCGGCAAGAACTTCTACAACGACATCGCCTGCGCGTACGGCTACGAGAAAGAAGCCGGCGAGGTGCAAGACCTGTACCTCGACGGCAAGAAGGAAGAAGCCGCTGCGGCGTTGCCGGGCGAATGGTTGGAACTGTCGAACCTGGTCGGTCCGGCCAGCTACATCAAAGAGCGCGTCGGCGCGTTCAAAGAAGCCGGTGTGACCGTGCTGTCGGTCAATCCCGTCGGCCCCGACGCGGTCAAGTCCATCGAAACCCTGCGCGCCATCGTCGACGACGCGTGACATGAACAGGCGAGTGCTGCTCGTAGCAGTAGTACTCGCCATGACCTCGTGTGGCACCGACGACCCGACTGCGGTCGGTGCCGTGGTCTCCATCCAATCGGAGGCCTCCACGTCGGTCGCCTCGAGCACAACTGTGGCTGAGACCACCTCCATTCCATCCAGCACCCCTGCGTCGCCGACGACGTCAGTGCCACCACCTCAACTGCCCGTTCTCTCGGTTCGCGTCGACACCGATCACGTGGTCCAGGTCGCGCCGCAACAGGTGTGCGATGCCGGCGGAGCCTGCACGACCACGGACGAAACGGTTCCCGACTTCGACACCGGGGCCATGGTCTCGCAGCTGGTGCTGAGCATCGACGCTGCAGATGCCGAGATGGAGGTCATCGAGCCCGAGTTGGTGGCGCTGCCACGACGGGACGGCACGTGGGTGGTCGAGAACCCTGCCACGATCGAGCCCACGACCTTCACGATCGTGGTGCATCTGGCCGTCGATGCCGGCGCCACGTTCTCGTTCCGAGTGCTGCGTCAGATGGAGACCGGCGACGACCCGTTCTTGCTTGGAGAACGGCCGAGCCGGACGTTGGCATCTGTTGATGCAGCCCAGTGGCCGGCCGACATGCCGACGATCTACTTCGGTTACCGATCCTCGACCGGCGACCTGGTCCGCGTCGACAGAGCTTCGGGCGACGAGACCATCCTGACGAACGTCGAGCTGCCCGGGTCCGACCCTGAGAGCTGTCCGGATTCGTGCGGGGTGTACCACGTCTCTCCGTCACCCGACGGCGCGCTGGTGTACTTCGGTGGGCCGGGCCCGGCGGTCGGGCAGGTCTTCGTCGTTCCCGCCGACAGCCGAGGCCAGGTGATCGGCGAACCGATCTTCGGCGGCAGTACACGCCTGTCATCGACGTCAGCGACCTGGGCTGGCAACAGGTCGCTCAGCGCGCCGATGGCATGTTGGTCATGGTGCGCAGTTGGGCCGGCGAGCCGCGACCGTTCACCGTCGACATCGTCGATCCGAGTGCAGGGACCATCGTCGACTCGATCGAACTCGACGCGTCGTCAGACGGCATATCTCGTTGGGTAGATCTCGATGCATCCGGTCGCTACCTGTTGTTCACCACCGGCGACGGCACGCTGCGCTGGAGCGACTTCCAGGTGACCGGTTCGTTCGGCGGACAGTGGGGCGACGCCGGCTGGTGAGAACGTGCTGTCGTGACAGCCGATGCGCTGACAGCGGGTGGGCGCCCGCTACCTTCACGAGATGACGTCATTCGGAGGAAGTGTCGACGCGGGTTGGGGTGCGGTCCAGGACGCATTCCACGAGAACTTTGCGACGGGAGAAGAGACCGGCGC
>JANNFQ010000259.1:0-7214 GCA_031380045.1 Acidimicrobiaceae bacterium | reverse complement strand
CCCTGTTCGTCGAGCGAAGCATCGGGTGCCTGGGGTGGGCGCCGGTCGGGCAACCGGGCCACGATCTCGTCCAGCAAGTCGCCGGCACGGCGGCCGTGCAGCGCGCTGACTGCATGCGGGTCGCCCAGCCCCAGACCCAGGAACTCCCAACGGTCTGACTCGCGGCGATCGTTGTCGGCCTTGTTGGCCACCACCAGAATGGGCACACCCGCCTGACGCAGCCAGTTGCCGATGATCATCTCGTCGTCGGTCATGCCCACCGAAGCATCGACCAGGAACATGACCAGGTCGGCCTGGCGCACAGCGGCCTCGACCTGACGGCTGACCTTCTCTTCCAGCGCGTTGCCATCGGGCGACCATCCGCCGGTGTCGACCAACGTGAACTTGTTGCCCAGCCATTCGGCGACGGCTTCCTTGCGGTCGCGGGTCACGCCGGGGCGGTCTTCGACGATGGCCACCTGTTCGCCCACGATGCGGTTGAACAACGTGCTCTTGCCCACATTGGGGCGACCGACGATGACCACCGTGGACAGTTGCTCGATGTCGTCACCGCCCGGACGGTCCGTTGCCGGAGTCGTGGGCGGCGGAGTCGTGGGCGGAGTGGCGGGCGCGTTCATCTGATTGGCTCCAATGCCGCACGCAGGGCGAGGCCGTCGGTGGCGACGACTTCGACCGGGCGTGGCAGATCGTCGAGTGTGGTGCCGTCCAGGAAGCGGCCCTCGGACAGGCAGACGTCGGGCAGCAAGTACCGGTGGCCCTCGGGTTCGACCGCGAGCGTGCGGGTGAGGTCGGCGCCGACCATCAGGCCGGTGACCGCGGTGTTGCCACCGAAGAACTCGTTGTGCACGGTGATGATGCGGATGTCGGGTCGGTTCAGCGAGGCCACCAGCGGGGCGATGACCTGCGCCCCGAACGGCCCGGTCAGGACACCGATCTGCGCATTGCGGCGTGGCCGAAGTGACACTGCGGTCGTGGGGCCTGTCGCACGGAAGCCGGTGTATGCCGCAGGGTTCGGTGGCGGGCTGTCGACGGCGGCGAAGAACCCGCTCTGCGGCCCTGTGGGCACGTCGACCAGTCCATGGAACTCCTGCTGGAAGGTGCGCGCCATGCCGATGCCGTCCTCGTGCATGCCGAACCCCTCGTACGCCTCGGCGGCCGGGAAGGGTCTGCCCGTCATGAGGTAGTACTCGTCGGCAGCGAACACCATGCGTCGGCCCAGCACGCGCAGGTACACGTCTTGCCAGTCTTCGATGGCGTCCAGCACGGCGTTGGCCTCGTCGAGGGTGTGCAACCGCATGGCCGACTCGTTGTTGAACTTGCTGAGACCCAGCGGTACCACGGCGACGGCTTCGAGCTCGGAGTAGCGGTCGAGGATGTCGGCGAACGTGCGGTCGAGCGCCGCCCCGTCGTTCACGCCAGGGCACAACACGATCTGCCCGCGCACGGTGATGTCGTGGTCCAACAAGGCCCGCAACCAGCGCAGGCTCATGCCGCCGCGCGGGTTCTTCAACATGCGCGACCGCAACTCGGGATCGGTGGCATGGATGCTGACGTTCAGCGGCGACAACCGTTCGGTGACGACACGTTCCAGGTCGGCTTCGGTGAAGCGTGTCAGCGTGGTGAAGTTGCCGTACAGGAAGCTGAGGCGATCGTCGTCGTCCTTCAGGTACAGGCTGCGGCGCATGCCCTTCGGCAACTGGTAGATGAAGCAGAACTCGCAGTGGTTGTCGCAGGTGCGCACGCGGTCGAACACGGCGCTGGACACCTCGGCGCCGAAGGCCTCGCCGGTGCGGCGTTGCAGGGTGACGCTGTGGTCCAGGCCACCACGGCGGAACTCGATGTCCAGGTCTGCCTCGTCGACCAGCATCTGCCATTCGATGATGTCGCGAGGCACCTGCCCGTTCAGCGCCACGATCTGGTCGCCCGCGCACAAACCGGCCCGCTGGGCGGCGGACCCTGCAGCGATGCTGACGACCACCGGAGCTGACATGGGCTTCTAGGCTAACGGAGCCCCATTCGATCTGGACCGTGACCCATTCGAGAGCCCGACACGGGCGGCCGGTATCGTTGACCGAGTGGATGTTGACCGGGTGTTGCTGGCCGAGCCGCGTGGTTTTTGCGCCGGGGTCGAGATGGCCATCAAGGCACTGGCCTGGATGGTGCGCACGTTCCCTGCCCCCGTGTACTGCTATCACGAGATCGTCCACAACAAGATCGTGGTCGACCGGTTCACAGCTCAGGGCGTGGTCTTCGTCGATGACATCGGCGATGTGCCGTACGGCAGTCCGATCATGCTGTCGGCTCATGGATCTCCGCCCGAAGTGGTGGCCGCGGCCCGCGCCCGCGGCAGCTACGTGGTCGACTCGGTGTGCCCGTTGGTCACGAAGGTGCATCACGAGGTGAAGGTGCGAGCCGGCAAGGGTTTCCGCATCGTGTACGTGGGCCACGAGGGCCACGAAGAAGCCGTGGGCACCATGGCCGTTGCGCCGGCTTCGATCAGCAGGGTGGAATCGACCGCCGAAGTGGACGCCTTGCCCGTCTTCGACGAACCCGTGGCGTTGCTGGCCCAGACCACGTTGTCGCATCGCGATTGGCAGGACGTGGCTGAAGCAGTGCAGGTCAAGTACCCCGGCGCCTGGATGCCCGGGCGCAGCGATCTGTGCTTTGCCACCACCAATCGGCAATCGGCGTTGATGGCGATGGCCGAGCGATGCGACGCGATCGTGGTCATCGGCTCGGCCAACAGCAGCAACACCCGCGCGCTCGAGAAGCTGGCAAGGCAGGCGGGTGCGCAGCGCGTCTTTCGCATCAACCACGCCGACGAGTTGCCCGACGACCTGACCGGCACCGTGGGCGTCACGGCTGGTGCTTCGGCCCCCGAGGAACTGGTGGAGGCCACCGTTGCTCGGCTGGCCCCACGGCTGGGCGTGGAGTTGGTGCGCGTGACCGACGAGGACGAGTACTTCCCCCCGCCCCGCAACATCCGCGAACTGCAAGCCGCCATCGCCATCAGCGCGGCGACGCTGTTGGGCGGCGATCCAAAGCTGTCGTCCACCTTGGACGACCGGCACCTGGCCGCAAGCACTGTGCTCGCCGCCCTGCACACCTGACCGCCCGCCGCCTGGTGCGGCGATGCCGACTGATGTCATCCCGTGACCGGGTCTGGCCGGGTGGGGCCATGACATCGATTGCTCGAAGTGCCGGGGCCGCGGTCGTACTGTGGCACCGTGTTGTCCCCCACTGCTTCGACGATTCGGTTGTTCCTGCATGTGCTGGGCGCCACGGTCTGGGTGGGTGGGCAAATCGTGCTGGGTGGTCTGGTGCCCGTGCTGCGGCGAGAGGCGCCGGAAGCGACGAAGGCGGTGGCCAGGGCGTTCGCTCGACTCGCTTGGCCGGCGTTTGCCCTGCTGGTGGCGACCGGTATCTGGAACCTCGCCGAGCTCGATGTCGCCGACACGTCGACCAGCTACCAGGTGACCGTGTTCGTCAAGGTCGCGCTCAGCCTGACCGCAGCAGTGGCGGTGGCCATCCACTCGATCGGGCGCAGCAAGTTGGCAGTGGCGCTGGGCGGAGCAATCGGACTGCTGGCCTCGTTGGGAGCGCTGTTCGTCGGCGTGCTGCTCGGTACCGGCCTGAACTGAACCGGACCCGCCTGAACGAGGGTCTGCCCGAACCGCGCAACGTCAGTTGCGCGGGACTTCGCTCCAGGGGCGGTCGCGATCGACGCGCACGTCGCCGGGCAGGCCCAGCACACGTTCACCCAAGATGTTCAGCATGACCTCGGTGGTGCCACCCTCGATGGAGTTGGCCCGGCTGCGCAGGAAGGCCTTCTGCAGGGTCTCGAACCCCATCGCCGTCTCGGGGCGGATCATCTCGTAGCTGCCGTACAACATGCCGTCGGCGCCCATCAGGTCCATGACCTTCGCGTAGATATCCTTGTTGAGGTTGGCCGATGCCATCTTGCCAATGGAACCCTCGGGCCCCGGATCACCCATCTTCCGAGCCTGGTTGGCGCGGATGTTGGTCAGCCGCAACACCTCGGCGCGGCTCCACAGCTTCATGACCTCATCAAGCGTGGCGCCGTCCTTGCGCTCGGCCGGCAGCTCGGCCCACGTGGAGGTCAGCGCCTGAATGGTGCCCGAACCCTTCTGCGGGATGCTGCCGCCGATGGACACGCGTTCGTTCATCAGCGTGGTCAACGACACCCGCCAACCGTCACCGGGGTTGCCGAGCATCTCTGCGTTGGGGATGCGCGTGTCGGTGAAGTACACCTCGTTGAACTCGGCCTCGCCGGTCATCTGGCGCAACGGTCGAACCTCGACACCGGGACCGTGCATGTCGACCACGAACGCGGTCAGACCGGCATGCTTCACAGCCTCACTGTCGGTGCGCACTACCAGCAGGCCCCAGCGTGACAGGTGCGCCAAGGTCGTCCACACCTTCTGTCCGTTCACGATCCACTCGTCGCCGTCGCGCACACCGCGCGACGACAGTCCGGCGAAGTCGCTGCCGGCACCCGGCTCGCTGAACAACTGACACCACACTTCTTCACCCGTGAACAGCGGACGCAGATAGCGCTGCTTCTGTTCCTCGCTGCCCCAGACCACAACCGTTGGGCCGGTCATGCCATGACCGATGGGGTTGCGATACATCGGGTTGGGGGCGCCCTGGGCGTAGACGCGCTCGTTGATGAGCTTCTGCAACTTGGGGTTCAGGCCGAGGCCACCGTGGCCTTCGGGGAAGTGCACCCACGCCAGACCCTTGTCGAACTGCGCACCGAGGAACTCGACCGGCGTGGTGGTCTTGGGCGGGAACTCGCCGAGCAGTTGGTCGACCAGGTCGGCTATGCGCTGCTCGTCCGCAGTCAGCGTCGATTCGGTGACGGTCATGTATTGACTCCCTGGTCAAGTTGCTGAGCCCCTGGTCGGGCCAGCGCAGCGGATGGCGGCGCACATGGGATCGTGCGTGTGCCATCGACGTTAGCGGTGCAACCCGATCAGCCCGTCACCCTGGTTGCGCATTCTGCCATCGCCGGCATCAGTCACCTTCATCGTCGTCACCGCCGGGCACGTCGTCGAACCCGGCTGCGGCCAGCCGCTCAAGAAGCTCATCACGCACGCTGCGTCCGGGCTCGCGTGCCTTGTCGCCGGTCACGCGCCATCCCAGCCGGCTGCTGTACAGCAGCGGTGGGTCCTTCAGACGTCCAGGACCGACCTGTACGACTCGCGCGAAGAACAGCTCGTGGTCGGCCATCGGCTTGATCTCGAACACCTCACAGCGCAGCCAGGCAATGCTGTTGCGCACGAATGGAAGCGTCGATTCCGGAATGGTGTCCAGGTACTCGTCGGCGATGTAGCGAAACTTGCGTCCGGGGTAGCTGAAGTACTGCCCCACATCGATCTGGTCGCCGGCCAGGATCGACACCGAGAACTGCCCACTGGCCACCATCAGCGGATGCGTGTCGTGCTTGGGCGACACGCTGGCCATGACGATGGGTTCCTCGAAGCTGACCTGCGTGACCCAGTGGCTGCAGTAGGCACGAGTAACACCATCGTGATGCGCCCCGACCACTTCGACACCCTTGATCATCTGGCCGAGGCTGCGCTTGATGACAGGATCGATCATCCGCCGAGTATGCCGCGCTGCCCTGGCCCGATGCGCTGTCGGCCTGCGCCACAACGTCAGTTGAGGTGGCGCACCCATCGTGCGTGCTGCGGCGCCTCGTGGGCCAGTTCGGCGAAGCCACCGCGCATGATCGACAATGCGTACATGGCGTGAGGCTCGTCGCGCTGTGCGTACACAGCCCGCAGGTTGTTCAGCATGCGAATCAAGATGGTGCGATCGTCCACTGGGCGCAGGTGCAGTTCGTCGAAGGGATGGCCGTCGCCAACCAGACGCGACCACCGGCTGACCACCCCGGCGCGATCGAACAGCGCCCCGTCGTTGAACGGGTCGCCGTATCGGTCGGAGGTTCCCGAGCGGACGATGAAGTGGCTCGGTAGCCCCACGCCCACGATGGGAACGTCCAACCGCCGGCCAACTTCGATGGCGACGACCGACAGCGAGATCGGCAACCCGACACCCCGCTCGAGCACATGGTCGAGAAACGAGTTGCGTGGGTTGTAGTAGTCGTCGCGGACGCCAGTCAGGCGGGTTCGCATGACGGCCAGGACGCCATCGAGGGTGGGCTGGTCGCACAGCGCCGCCAGGTTGTCGAGGCTGGCCATGACCTGCTCGTGGCGGTACTGGCCGGTGAACGCTGCCGACATGAGCGCGCACGCCTGATCGAGGTGGAGGGCATGGGGTGGCCCGCTGACGAGCGAGGCGAACCGTACCGCTGGGTCCATGGCTCGACGGTACCGTCGGCTACCTTCGCTCGACATGTATCCCGGTGCATTCCTCGAAACCCAAGCCGACAAGTCAGCGCTGATCATGGGCACCTCGGGGTTCACCCAGACCTTCGCCGAGCTGGACGCGGCGGCGAATCGAGTCAGTCGACTGCTGCGCGCAGCGGGAGTTCAGCCGGGTGATCATGTGGCCGTATGCATGGAGAACCACGATCGCTACTTCGAGGTCGTGTGGGGCTGCCACTATGCCGGAGCGGTCTACACGGCGTGTTCCAGCCGACTGACCAGCAGCGAGCTGTCGTACATCCTGAACGACTCGCAGGCGAAGGTGTTCATCACCTCGAAGTACAAGGCCGACCAGGCCGCCGAGATCATCGCCGACACACCTGGGGTGCAGTTGCGGCTGATGCTGGACGGCACCATCGCATATCACGAGAGCTACGAGGCGGCAGCCGCGGCACACGAGCCGACGCCGCTGGATGGCACCCGCATCGCCGGCACCGACATGCTGTACTCGTCAGGAACCACGGGGCGTCCGAAGGGGGTCACCCGGCCGTTCGTCGAGATGCAACTCGATGCTGCGCCAGCCGGGGTCGGCAGCACGCTGGCCGCGTTGTTCGGTGCGACGATCGACGATGTGTACCTGTCGCCGGCGCCCATGTACCACGCGGCGCCACTGCGCTTCTCGATGGGTGCGCAAGCGCTCGGCTGCACCGTCGTCGCCATGGAGCACTTCGACGCCGAGCAGTACCTGGCTCTGGCGCAGCAGTACAAGGTGACGCTCAGCCAGGTCGTGCCCACAATGTTCGTGCGCATGCTGAAGTTGGCCGACAACGTTCGTCTGTCGTACGACGTGTCGTCGTTGCG
>JANNFQ010000231.1:0-3512 GCA_031380045.1 Acidimicrobiaceae bacterium | reverse complement strand
ATCGCCGCCGAGGCGGATGGGCAGATGGATGTCGGCCAGTTCGGTGCCGTGTCCGACGAGCCCGCGAACGGTCTGAGGGTTCTTGTAGCGGATCAGGCCGGCTTCGGGCAGCGGGTTGATCGCGATGATCTTGGCCCCGGCTCGCTTGGCTTGCTCGAGCGTGGTCATCATCCGCGGGTGGTTGCTGCCGGGGTTCTGCCCGACCACGAGGATCACGTCCGCAAGCGCGAAGTCGGCCATCTGCACGGAGCCCTTCCCGATGCCGATCGAGCGTCCGAGCGCGTAGCTGGTGGGCTCGTGGCACATGTTCGAGCAGTCGGGCAAGTTGTTCGTGCCGTACGCGCGGGCCATCAGCTGGTACACGAACGCGGCTTCGTTACCGGTCCTGCCGGACGTGTAGAAGATCGCCTGATCGGGTGTGTCGAGTGCACGGAGCTGGTCAGCGATCTCGGCGAACGCGTCGCTCCACGAGATCGGTGCGTAGTGGGTGGCACCCGGGCGTTTGATCATTGGTGTTGTCAGTCGGCCGGCTTCACCGAGCCAGAAATCGGAGCGTTCGCGAAGATCGGCAAGCGAGTGACGGGCGAAGAACGCGTCGTCGATCCGTGCAGTGGTGGCTTCCTCGGCCACGGCTTTGGCGCCGCTTTCGCAGAACTCGATGCGGTGCCGTTCGCTGGGCGGCGGTTCGGGCCAGCCGCATCCGGGACAATCGAATCCGCCAGGCTGGTTGATCACCTTCAGCGCCTCGATGGTCCGCCGCGGGCCCATCTTGCGCAGCGTCCTGTTGGCAGTGTTGACGATCGCAGGAAGTCCGGCAGCCCATCGGTCCGGTGGTCGGATCGTGTTGTCCGAGACGTCGGCCTTATTGCTCATCCCGGACAGGTACCGGCGTGGTGGCGCGATGCAACGAGTCCGCCGACGGGTTGGATCGGTCGGCACGAATTGCCGGCCGCTCGTGGTCGGGTGAGCGCGGAGCGGGTGTCAATCGGCGAAGACGGCGCGGCTGTGGTCGACGAAGAAGGTGTGATCATGTCCATTGTTTGGGTCGGCGGTGTTGTACTTGATCGAGGGGGTTCCATCGGGGACGTGCTCTTCGGAGTAGATCGCACCGACCGGGCAGACATCAGGTTGGTAGCAGGCTGTGCACGAGGTGCATTCGTCGAGGTTGACGTACAAGATGCTGTCGCCGAAGATCGCGACCGCGTCGGCATTGGGGGTGTGGGTGGTTTCGACGATGCCGCTACCCGCCTGCACCTCGGATTCAAGGGTGTTGTTTGTCGGGTTGTATTCGTAGATGCATTGGACGGGACACACGTCGACGCAGGCTTTGTCTTTGACAGTGATGCAGGCTTCGGTGATGATGGCGACGCCGGCCATTGGGGGTCCTCCCGGCTGTAGATCTTGATGGGGTTTGGCGGTGACGTGGTTCAGATGTGCGGGTATCGGGCGGTTCGGCTGACGACGTCAGCGGCGATGTCGCTGAGGTTTCGGCCGGTCGTATAGGCGTCGGCGCGTAGTGCGATGAGCGCGTCGTCAGTGTTCGTCGCGAGTTGGACGCTGACCATGCCTGTGGCTTGGTAGACCGTGATCCAGTCGTCGCCGAACTCCTTCCACCCGCTCTGCGGCCGAGACGAGTCGGTGTGACTGTGCTGCAGGTGGGCACGAACAGTGGTGCCGGCGGAGGAGGTGCGGATTTGGATCAGGTCACACAGTTGGTTCGCGATCCACAGTCCGCTCCCATCGCCTCCAGGCGGAGGGGTTTGCCGCCCGGCGAGTGGCTCAGTCATCTGGCCGCTGTTGCGGAGCTCGCAGACGGCTGTGTGTCCGTCGATCCAGATCTGTAGCGAGCCGCGTCCGTTGCCGTGGGTGAGGCAGTTCGTCGCCAGGATGCGTGCTGCATCGCGGAAGTTCACGCGTTGAGGTGTGCTGAATCCGGCAGCCCCGAGGAATCGCTCAACGAAGTCGTCTACGGCTTGTGCCGTCGTGAAGGTAAGTGTGGTGGCATTGTCCGCTGGGGCTGGGAGGGGCGGGTTGAGTCGTTCCGGTTCGCCGATGCCCCGCAGCGGCCGTCCCACGTTCGCAGGTTGGTCGGCGAACTCTTGCCACGCCGGCATGATCTGGGCGGGATTTCGGCCGATCGTTTCCATGTCAGCAAAAGTGACCGGACCTTCCACGCCGTTGAGTTCCTGCTTCAGCGCGGTGATCTTGGCGGCGCCGACCATCACCATGATTGCTTCGTCGGTGGCCACTGCTTCGCGGACGAACTGTGAGGCACGGGTCACGAACTCGTCGAAGCCCGAGTACAGAAACGCCTCGTGAGCGAGCCGTCCGTGGGGCTTGGTATCAGCACGGGCGATGAACACGTTGAACTCCTCGGGCGAGGCGCAACCAAGGGTCCGGAGCAACGCAGATCGAACAGCAAACTTTCCCTGCCGTTGGGGCAAACAGTACATGATGATCGCGATCCGTGCGACACACACCGTTGGGATGATGCGCACGCAGCTTCTCGTTGATGTCGCCCGCGACTTGGTGGGTTCAGCTGCGTTGTGGTGGTCGCGACGGGCGTCTTGCGGCTTTGATCGCGTTGACACGTGTCGTGCCGGCCACGAGGGCTTCGGCGAGGTCAGTGAGGCCGCGGTTGTGGCTTCGGGCGTAGGCGCGCAGACGGGCGAATGCTTCGTCCATGTCGATGTTGTTCTGTTCGGCAATCATGCCTTTGGCCTGTTCGATGGCGATGCGGCTGTTCAGAGCGTGCTGTAGGTCTCCTTCGCGTATCGCTGCGTCGCGGGTCGCCTGGTCTTGGATGATGGCGATGCTGGCGACGTCGGCCAGCGCTTGGGCGAGGGCGACGTCGGCATCGGAGAGGCCGCCAGGCGCGAACATGAACATGTTGAGACAGCCGAGGGTATGGCCTTTCAGCCGGAGCGGCACGGCGCACACCGAAGCGAAGCCCGCCTCGGTGCATACCGCCGAGAAGTTCGGCCACGCCGAGGCGTTGTCGAGGTCAGAGTGGAGCACGATCTGGCCGGTTTGGAAGCAGTCCAGGCATGGTCCTTCGTCGTTCTGCACCTGGAACAGCTCAAGCAGTTGGATCTGTTCGGTTGATGCTCCGACCACGCGAAGGTGGCCGTCGCTGTCGGCAAGGAGAATGCCGGCGGCGGCAGAGTCAAGCAGTTCCACACATCGCGAGGTCAACTGGGTGAGGACTTCGATGACGTCGAAGTTGCCGACAAGGGTGTCGACGATCTCGACGAAGGTCGTTGCGGTCAGGGCTTGGCGGGTGGTGGCGTTGGCTAGGGCGTCGTCGGACACGGTTCATACCTCCGTTTCGGGTTGATGTTCGTTGGGGAGGCGAAGGCGCCGAGCGACGATGTCGCCAGCGGTCTCGGCGACCGTTTGGTCGTTGGCGAAGGAGTGGGCACGGATGCGAAGCAGGGCCTCGGGGGCTGGGATCGACAGTTGAATCGCGACCATTCCAGAGGCTTGATAGATCTCGGCGCGGTACTGGACGG
>JANNFQ010000219.1:0-4308 GCA_031380045.1 Acidimicrobiaceae bacterium | reverse complement strand
GACATGGCCACCACAGTGGCGGCCAATCTGCGCTTGTGCACGATGTGCTCCTTGGTGTTCGTGGCGGCGGCGATGCCACCACCTGTTGCTCCCCCCGCCCACGCATGTGAGCCAGGTGCCGGCCGGGCGAACCCGGACGTTCTGTTGTCAGCGCCGTGGTGGCGCCGGCGAGTTGAAGGTCGCCATCTGGGCGATGACGACGTCGACTCCTCGAGATCGGATCGGGTCCAGGTCGGCTGCGGTTGCGTTGCCATCGGTGATCAGCACGTCGACCTCGTCCAGCGGGCACACCGGCGCCAGCGCGCGAACCCCAAGCTTGGTGCTGTCGGCCAGCACGATGCAGCGAGCCGCAGAGTCGATCATCGCCCGCTTCACGACGGCCTCTGGCAGGTTGATGTTCGTGACGCCACCGTCGACCGAGATGCCGTTACAACCAATGAACACGGCGTCGACTCGCAGCGACTGGAACAGGTGTGTCGCCAACGGCTCGACCAGCGAGTGCTGCTTCGGGCGCAACGTGCCACCGGTGACGACGATCGTGAAGCGAGGGTGGGCCGCCTCCAGCAACAGGGCGATCTTGATGCCGTTGGTCAGAACGGTCAGTTCTGTCAGATCGGTCCGATCGACCAGCGCCTGGGCGAACGACGCAGCCGTGGTTCCCACATCGACCACGATCGTCTCGCCGTTGGCAACCAGTGCGGCGGCGGTCGAGGCGATGGCGGTCTTCTCATCGGCCTGGCGCTCGGCGACCTCTTCGAACGGGCGCTCGCCTCGCGCTCCGTTGAACGGCATCGCCCCGCCGTGAACTCGAAAGGCCAACTGCCGCTCTTCGAGCACCTGCAGGTCGTTGCGAACAGTCACGGTCGAGACCCCGAACTGCGCGGACAGATCGCGGACGCGTACGAATCCGCGTTGCTCCAGCAGTTGCTGGATGCGGACCACGCGTATCTCGGCAGGAAGATGCGTGTCCGGAAGCCCCCTCAGACTTTCATTCACTTTCGATATCTTTCCTTCACCTTGGTGTTGCTGTCAATGCGAAAGCGATAGTTTCCTGAGAGATGAGCGACTTTTCCGTACGTCCGCCGGACAAGCGTCCGTCGGCGCTGGACGACTACGAGTTCGATCTTCGTGGGTTCCTGGTGATCCGCAGTGCCCTGTCGCCCGACGAAGTGGCCGGCCTGAACGACGCCTACGACCGATTCCCCGGGCTCGCCAACGGCGAGTGGTACGGCAACGCCCAGCGCCGCGACTACACCGCCCACACGGGATTCGAGCTGCACAACGTGCTGGACTGCGGGGACCCGGCGTTCGACGTGCTGATCGATCACCCATCGTGGATCTCGCACGCTCGCCACTACGCCGGCGAGGAGGGCACGTATGTGCAGGGTGTCATGTTGGACGAAGCAGTAGCCACGAGCCGCGAGCGGGGTGGCCACCACCCGGTGCACTCCGGCGGCCACGACGCCTCGATCCGGACGCAGTTCGCCTATCGCAACGGCCGGTTCCGTTGCGGGCAGCTCAACGTGCTGGTCGCGTTGCGCGACATCGGCCCCGGCGACGGACCAACGATGATCGTGCCCGGCAGCCACAAACAGAACCTGTCGCACCCGATGATCGGCGACTACGCACGCAGCGATCGGATGGACGATCTGCCGTGGGCCCAGCCGGTGCATGCCCAGGCCGGCGACGCACTGCTGTTCGTCGATGCGTGCCTGCACGGAGGCTCCAGCCGCACCAACGATGGTCAGCGACGCGTCATCATCCTGCGCTACGGCCCGCCCTGGGCCCGTGCCCGCTTCGGCTACACCGTCTCGGACGAACTGCTGCGTCGCCTGACACCACAGCGCCGAACGATCATGATGCCAATGCCGCCGCACTACACGGGCAGCACCAACGTGCCACTGGACCTGCACTCTCAGTACCGGGCAGAACCCTGATCGCCCGCTCGCTGGGCACGGAAGCGAGCCACACCATGTCCGAAGCCGTTGCGATCATGACCGGTGCCTCTGCCGCCTGACGGCTCCCTGGCGGATTCGGGTACAGCCGTCGGGGATGACCGCGGCGAGTCTGAGACGCAGATGACGAACGATCCGCCAGATGGTGAGCCCGAACGTGCCGTAGCGGTGACGCAGCCGTTCCTGGTGGAGGTGGTGCAGAGCGCGTGCGGCTTCGGTGTGTGACCACAGCAGCGGCGTGTTGCCCAATGCTTCGTCCTGTTCCACCGACCATTCTTCTGCCAGCAGGGGCGGGAGGTGGAGGCACATCTCGTCGGCGCGTTGACGTGCAGCGTCGAGATCGCCGATCGTGGCGAGCGCGGTGACGGCCCACCACGAAACGGGGATGAATGCCCCCTCGATGGTGTCAGGGTCGGTGTCGTCGATGGGGTGACGGCGAAGGAACGGGCCTTCCTCGAGCAACGAGACGGTGGCTCGAACGAGTCGTCGAGCCTGTTCGCTGCGCCGGGGGTAGAACCCGTGGATGGCTGCGAGCAGGGTGGCCGCATCGGCGGTCGCCGGTCCCTCGAACGCCTGGGGCAGCATTCCAGTGTTGGGGTCGAGTGTTGCGTTGACGCGTGCCCACGCTGCATCGCGGGCTGTGGTCCATTGCCGGCGGCGGATCCAGGGTCGGTGGCGGCGCCGGATCCGTTCGGCTTTGTCCAGTCCGATCCAGCGGGCAAGCTCGTCGGTCACAAGGAGTTGTGGTTCCCGAATCTCCCAGATGCCGCTCGTCGGCTGGAACGGCGCGGTGGCCAGCATGGTCGCCAGCCGATCGACGATGCCCCACGTCGCAGCCGTCATGCGGCCCCCACACCCGAGATGCGTGTGGATGGCGTCGAGAACGGTGGCCGGTGAGTCGAGCTGACGTTGGGTCGACGCTGCGTTGCCGGTGCGAACGGGTTGCGAGTTGGCCCATCCAGCGACGCCGTCGATGTCGCGTTCCTTCGGTACTGGGCCACCTTCAGTAGTGGTGAGCGACGGCAGGTCGCTGCCGTACCGGTCCAGCAGCAAGCCGACGAATTCGAGGTAGGCCGTGGCGGCCTGGGTGCGACCGAGCAGAGCCGCAGTGGCAACGGCGTAGGCAGCGTCGCGCAGCCATGCATAGCGGTAGTCGTACTGTCGGCTACCGCCAGGTGCCTCGGGCAGACTGGTTGTGGGCGAAGCAATCGGCGCCCCGCTGGTGCGGTCTGTCAGCACTCGCAACACGCGCAGTGCGTCGATGACTCTGGAAGGGTGATCGCGGGGCAGCCGGATGTTGTCGAGGAAGCGCTCCTCCTCGCGCTCGGCCTCCCGCATTCGTGCGACCCACGCGTCGATGTCGAATGCGACCAGAGGCGAGTTCACCTCGAGGACAACGATGCCACTCCAACCGTCCGCTGTCACGTCGACGGTCGAATGGAGTTCGTGGCCGTGTATCGCCGCGCTTCGGTGGCCGCAGATGGCGAGTTGTTCACTGATCGCAGTGCCATGCCGCAGCGTCCACGTCTGCCACGAGGCGTCGAAGCCACCCGCAATGATTCGGTGGGTGAGCTCGAAAGGTGGCCCGGCTTCGACGCGCGCAAGGCGCACCAACGCATTCGTGTCGTCATCGGCCAGCAGCCCGTCCCACAGCCGAACTCGCCGAGAGCCGACGTGGATCACCGAGTGCGCGGTTGGCCCGGCCGGATGGTGATCCCACTGGGCGATCGTGGCGTGCAGCCACGTCGATGACCCTCCTGCACGGTCGAGCAGCGACCACAGCAGTGGCTTGGCGTCGAATCGATCACGGCACCACCAGTCGATCTCGCCGTCTGGCCTGATGAGGGCCGATCCGGCGCCATATCCGAGGAGTCGGTGCGCGCCCAGCGGCGGGCGATGTTCGATCAGTGCGCGGGGTGCCAGCTCGCGCTGGGTCACTGGGCGCTGCGGTAGTGCGGCAGCAGTTCGCCCTCGGCGAGGTCGGCGAGACGTTGCTGATCCGACCCAACCTGATGGATGTACACCGTGTCGAATCCGGCCCCGGCGAACCGGTCGATTGCCTCGATGATCGGCGCGGCATCTGTGGTGCAGACGACGATGTCGGTGATACCGATTGGGCCGATCGCGTCGGCGATTGCCTCGAAGTCTTGCGGTTTGGCGAGTTCGCCGAGCACGCTCGGAGGTACCACCGCATGCGGCCACCACTTCCATGCGTTGTCGATCGCCAGATCAACTGTTGCTGCGATGGAGACATGCATCTGCGCAAGACAGGGCTTGCCCGTCCCTCCGCTGCCTCGAAACACGTCGATCACGTTTGCGTTCGGAGACACGCCGATCAGGCCATCGCCAATCG
>JANNFQ010000212.1:0-5749 GCA_031380045.1 Acidimicrobiaceae bacterium | reverse complement strand
GTGCAGTGTCACGCCGATTCGTCGCCGCGACCACCGACGCAATGGCTGAGTTGCTCGGCTCGGATCTGTCGGGGTTGGAGACGGCGGTGTTGATGATCGATGGGTTGAACATTGCCGGCGAGATGATCGTGGTCGCGCTCGTGATCACCAGTGATGGCACGAAGGTGCCGGTCGGGTTGCGGCTCGGTGACACCGAGAACACGGTGGTGGTCAAGGACTTGCTCGCCGATCTGGTCGACAGGGGTCTGCGGTTCGAGCACGGGATCCTTGCCGTGTTCGACGGGTCGAAGGCGCTCCGCAAGGCCGTCGCGAAGGTGTTCGGCACCAAGGCGCTGGTGCAGCGATGCACCCTCCACAAGAGGAGGAATGTGATCGGCTATCTGCCAGAAGCGCGGCGCAAGGCGATCGACAAGCGCCTCGCCGGGATCTTCGCGAACGCTGATGCCGAGGCTGGTCTACGCGACGCGCGCGACGTCTCTCTGCCCAGTTGAAGACCGCACACCCCGATGCGGGCGGGTCGCTGCTCGAAGGACTCGAGGAGATGTTCACCGTCGCACGGCTCGGGATCACCGGCGCCTTGAGACGGTCGTTGACGAACACGAACTGCATCGAATCGATGATCTCCACCGTGCGCGTCGTGACCGGCCGGGTCAAGACGTGGAAGGACGGTGACATGAAGAAGCGATGGATCGCCACCGGAATGATCGAAGCTCAACGCTCGTTCCGACGCGTCCGCGGCCACACCCAGATGGCCAACCTCGTGACCGTCATCGGCCACGCCGTCAACCCTGCAACACCCGCCAACTACGCTCAAGCCGTTGCCTGAGCAACACAAGGATCACCATCCCACTTCAACAAGAAGCGTGACATCCTCGGGACACCCTGTCCCTGCCCCACCGACCAACGAAGGTGTCCCCGAGCCGGGTCTCCCTGGGCCGTGTGACCCGATCGAGTTGCCTCTTTCTGGTTTGTGTTGCAAACCGGTAAGGCCTCGCCAACCCGACTTGATCTCAGTTGTCGGCGAACCAGCTGCCGTGAAAGCCCACGGGCACACGCTGCGGCAGCGGCACGGTCGCAATGGCCGGTGCCGACATGTCGCTGGCATCCAGCACCACGAAGCTCGACCGACCCGTGGCCGAGTCGTGCACGAACGTCATCAGATAGCCCTCGTCTTCGCCTGCCGACTCGCCGGCCGGAACGAACACCGGCTCGCCGCTGGACACGTTGGGTCCAAGGTCGTGCATGGTGCGCGCACCGGTCTGCAGGTCGTACTTGAACACGTTGCTGGCATCGTGCATGCCCACGCCCGAACCCGGACGAGCACCAACGGCCCAGCCGAACCTGTTCAGCAACCCGGTGCGTCGATCATCGATGCGCGGGAACCCGTGTGACACGTCGTCGAGTTGCTGTTCGGCCACTGCACCAGTGCGCAGGTCGAACGACCAGCGGTGCAGATAGCTGGGCTCGAACGCGTCGGATGACCCCTTCCACATCGATGCATGCCGGCCGGCATCGAGATGCACCACGTTGCCATCGTCGCTCTCCCACGCGTTCATGATGTGGAACACGTAGCACAGGTCCACATCGAACCACCGTGGCTGCTGGCCGCGGCGGGCTGCGTCGCGATGCAACAAACCGATGCGCGCGCCATAGTCCTCGCGCCATTCGAACGGCATGGTGCCCGACATGGCCAAGCCCAGGTCGAAGACCACCGGCATGTCGAGGAAGATCGCGTAGTTCCGGCTGAGTGCGAAGTCGTGCACCATGGTAGGCCCTGGCACATCGATGGGTTGGCTGTGGATCAGCCGGCCAGTGGCGTCGGCGACGTGATAGGTGACGAACGGCGCGGTCACGAGCTCGTAACCGAAGAAGTGCATCTCGCCCGTCTCGGCGCACACGTGAGGGTGCGCGGTGAACGGGGTGTTCAGGCCGCCGTCGAAATCGTACGGCCCCAACGTGTCCAGTTCGGGCGAGATCTCGTTGGGCAGGCTGGCTTCCTCGAGCGCGAAGATTCGACCGGCGTGACGCACGATGTGCGTGTTGGCCAGCCCCACCGTCAGATCGGCTTCGCCCGTCTGCGGATCGCGACGCTCGGCGCCTTCCAGCGAGCGGGTGCGTACCCACCGGTTGCGATACCACTCGGCCCGTCCGTCGCGCAGCCGCATGCCGTGCAACATGCCGTCGCCGGCGAACCAGTGCATGGTGGGACCGTTCTTTGGGTTGGCGCCGTTGCGGATGTACCGGCCGTTCAAGTCGGTCGGCAGCGCACCCTCGATCGGAAGATCGAAGGCGTCGATCTCTGTCATCACAGGCGCGTAGTTCTGCCGCATGTGGAACGGCAGGCGGGTCTGGTCTGTGCTGGTGGCGTCGTCGACAGCAGTCATGGCGTCAGCCTCTCACACGAGATCAGGCAGCCTGCCACATCGAATCAGCCGATCGACACCAGTGAATGATCGGCGTGATTCATCGCCGACGGGCCATCATCGGTGGCGACGACGATGTCCTCAAGGCGCATGCCCCACTTGCCGGCCACGTAGATGCCGGGCTCGACGCTGAAGGCGTGCCCGGCCTGGATCGGCAGTTCGTTGCCCTCGACCATGTACGGGTCTTCGTGTGCTTCCATGCCGATGCCGTGGCCCGTGCGGTGAATGAAGTACTGCCCGAAACCGGCGTCGGCGATCACAGCTCGCGCGGCGCGGTCCACGTCCTGACACGGCGCACCCACCACACCCGCGGCCACCCCCGCCGCCTGCGCTTCGTGCAGCACCGCGTACGCCTGGGCGATCTCGGCGGTCGGCTGCCCCGTGAAGACGCAGCGCGTGATGTCGCTGCAGTATCCGTTCATGGTGCCGCCGAAGTCGGTCAGCACGATCTCGCCCTGACCGATGACCCGGTCGCCGGCATGGTGGTGCGGCGACGCCGCGTTCTCGCCGGCGGCGACGATCGCGAAGTTGACGACGTCGTGGCCCTCGGCGATGAGCCGAGCCGAGATGTCGGCCGACACCTGCGCTTCTGTGCGTCCAACCAGCGCGATCTGGCCGGCGTGCAACTGTGCGGCGACGCGATCGGCTGCGGCGCCGGCGGCCTGCAGGGCGGCGATCTCGGCGGCGTCCTTCCGCATGCGCAACGCGTTCATGACCGATGTCGAGCGCACGTACCGCGTCGTCGGCGACGGCCAGTGGCCCAGCAGATCGACCAGAAAACGGGCCCACATGGTGTCGCCGATCGCGGCCACTGCGGGGCGGCCAGCCAAGGATGCGACCAGGGCAACCGGATCGTCGGTCTCGTCCCACGGCACGATCGTGAACACGTCGGGGCGTTCGACCACACGGGGCGCTTCCAGCCGAGGAATGACCATCGTTGCCTCGCCGTCGCGCGGCACCACCAGCATGGTCAATCGCTCCAGCGGCATCGCCTGGTAGCCGCTGAGGTAGGGCAGGTCGCTGCCGACCGACAGCAGCAGCACGTCGATGCCCGCGGCGACCATCGTGCTGCGCGCCCGCGTGATGCGATCGAGGAAGATGTCGGCCGGGGCCGAGTCGGAAGAGTTGTCGGCGGTTGTCGATGCAGCGCTCATCGCCACAGTCTGCCGCACCGATCAGCCGTAGCGGCTGAGCGTTGCGATCAGCGGATGGGCATCCATGTTGAACGGCGGATCGGCGCACCCGGGACGCCCCAGCAGGTAGCCCTGGGCCACGTCGCATCCCACCTGCCGCAGCTGTTCCAACACCTCGGCATCTTCGATGCCCTCGGCGACGACCGTCATGCCCAACGAGTGACCCAACTGCACCAGCGACTGCAACACCTCGCGGTCGGTCTCGGTCTCGGCACGGACGAACGAGCGGTCGATCTTCATGAAGTCGAACGGGAAGCTGCGCAGCAGCGCCAGCGACGAAAAGCCGGTACCGAAGTCGTCGAGCGCCACCCGCACACCCATGTTCTGCAGTTCGCGCAGGGTGGCCTGACCCGAACCCGACTCGGCCAACTTTGCCGATTCGGTCAGTTCGAGGATCAGTCCCGACGGATCCAGGCCGCTCTCGTTCAACGCCGTGGCAACGACCAGGATCACTTCGTCGCGATCCAGTTGCACCGACGACAGGTTGATGGTGACGGCCGCATCGGATTCGCCCGCAGCCCGGCGACGGGCTGCCAGGCGGCAGCCCTCGTGGATGGTGAAGCGGGTGACTTCGCCGATCAGCCCGATCTCTTCGGCGGCGAGAACGAAGGCCGCCGGGTCGATGACCGGTCCGTCGGATGTGTCCCACCGCAGCAGTGCCTCGTGAGCAATGACCGTTCCGGTGGTCAGCGACCACAGAGGTTGGAAGTCCAGTCGCATCGCTCGTTCGTTGACGACGTGACGGACGAAGCCGTGCGCATCCAGACGACGTGACAGCTCTTGGGCGACTCGGTCTTCGAAGGCTACGTAGCGATTGCGACCCTCGTGCTTTGCATCCAGCATGGCCGCGTCGGCGCTGCGCATCAGTTCGTCGACCGACAGCACTTCGATGCCCCATCGAGCAATGCCGATGCTGGCGGTCACCGACACCGATGTGCCACCACACTCGACGGGCACCGCAATGGCCTGCAACAGCCGGCGCGCCAAGGATTCGGCGCCCAGCGATCCCGCATTCGGGATGACGACGACGAACTGATCGCTGGCCAACCTGGCAACGATGTCGTCGCCGCGAGCACCGAGATGCAGCCTGTCGGCGATGGTCACCAACACCCGGTCCCCTGCCTCGTGCCCCAACGTGTCGTTGACATCCTTGAAGTTGTCCAGGTCGATGACCAACACCGTCGATGACACAGTGCCGGCTCGGTTCGCCGAGGCCAGCCCGTCGAGTGAACCACCGAGCGCCTGTCGATTCAACAGACCGGTCAGGGTGTCGTGCGTCGCCAGAAACGACAGGTTGCGCCGAGCCATGTCCAGGTCGTCCAGCGCGCCGACGTGATCGCCTTCCAAGGCCGCCAACTGCATCTGGTTGACGGCCTGACGCGCCAGCACCTGCAGCGCGTTGGTCTGCCATGGCTCCAGCGTTCGCGGTTGGCGATCCAGCACGCACAGCGCGCCGATGGCGTGGCCGTCGTGGCTGATCAGTGGCGCGCCGGCGTAGAACCGAATGTTCGACGCGCCCACGACGAACTCGTTGTCGTGGAAACGGTCATCGGTGATGGCGTCGGCGACGACCATCACCCGGTCGTCCAAGATCGTGTGCGCGCAGAACGACGCCGCCCGTGGTTGGTGGCTGAAGGTCGAGCCGATCTGCGCCCGGAACCACTGTCGGTCGCTGTCGATCAGCGTGATTGCGGCCATCGGAGTGCCACACAACTGTGCGGCCAGCCCGACGATGTCGTCGTAGCCGGCGTCGGTTGGAGCGTCCAGCGCGCGCAGATCGTGCAATGCCTGCAGCCGCAAGGGTTCGGTGGGAAGCAACGGAGCCCGCATACCGTTTCTATCGGAACGTCCACCCCTCACTTGAGGGGTAATCGGTCCGATGACCCACAAGGACTGTCCGGGGTTCACGTGTCTCGTGCCACCCATTGGCGGCTTCGTCGGTGCCGCGGCCTCAGCGACGCGTGGCAGTCATCGATACCGGCACGACGGCATCTGCCGATTGACGAGCGTGGTAGCTGGATCGCGTCAGGGGGCTGGCCTCGACGTGCCCTATCCCCATGAGCTGGCCCGATGCGGCCCACTGGGTGAACTCGTGCGGATGCACCCAGCGTGCGACCGGCAGGTGATGCGAAG
>JANNFQ010000540.1:0-3492 GCA_031380045.1 Acidimicrobiaceae bacterium | reverse complement strand
GTGGGTGAAGCCACCGTTGCGCGACAGCCACGCGGCACGCCAGATGAGCAGACGTGAGGCATCGATCTCGGTGATCATGTTGGCGAGTTTGAAGGCAATCGCCTGGTTCATGATGATCGGTCTGCCGAACGCCTTGCGTTCCTTCGCATACTCCAATGCGTACTCGTAGGCGGCGCGAGCGATGCCCAGTGCCTGCGCGCCCACGGTGGGGCGAGTCGCCTCGAAGGTGCTCATCGCTGGCTGCTTCTCGCCGCTGTGGCCCATCTCGCGAGCCCGCGCCAGCTTGGCATCCAACTTCTCCTTGCCACCCAACAGACAGTTGCCAGGAATGCGGCAATCGTCCAGTACGACCTCGGCGGTGTGGCTGGCGCGGATGCCGTGCTTCTTGTACTTCTGGCCCTGGCTCAGACCCTTCGATCCGGGCGGCACCACGAAGCTTGCCTGACCCCGGCCCTTCAGGTCGGGCTCGACTGCGGCGACGACCACGTGCACGTCGGCGATGCCTCCGTTGGTGATCCACGCTTTGGTGCCGTTCAGCACCCATTCGTCATTGGCCTCGTTGTACACCGCACGCGTACGCAGGTTGCTGACATCGCTGCCCGCATCGGGTTCGCTGACGCAGAACGCACCCAGCTTCACGTCGCCAGCCGAGCCGTAGCACTGCGGAATCCACTCGATCACTTGCTCGGGCGTGCCGTTGCCACTGATGCCGGCCGCGGCCAGGGCCGAACCCATGATGGCCATGCCGATGCCAGCGTCGCCCCAGAACAACTCCTCGACGGCGACGGGCAAGGTGAGGCCCGACGGATCGCCGAAGGCGTTCATCAAGAACTCCCAGCCGTACAAACCGATGTTCGCAGCCTCTTCCACGATCGGGAACGGGAACTCCTCACGCTCATCCCATTCGTGCGCTGCCGGACGGATGACGTCCTCTGCAAATCCATGGACCCACTTCTGGATCTGGACCTGGTCTTCGTTGAGCGAGAAATCGGCCATACCTCGTAAGTTACCCGTGGGTAACTACAAGATGCAACTGTTTCTGTCAACGGCTACGGGCTCCTCAAAGGGTGAACTGATCCGTGTGACAGGCGCGTGTCAGAGTGAACGCATGCGTCCGCTCACTGCCATCTTCGTCGTCGGCGCACTCGCGTTCACCGCGTGCTCGGGCAACGACGACAACGGCAGCTCGTCGATCAGCACGCCTGCAACCAGTCAGGCGACAGGAGCGACCGGGTCAGGTGGCACGGAGCCAGCGGCGCCCAACAACGCACCGGTGGACAGTGCACCAGTGGACAGCGCACCGGTCGACAGCGATCCGCCTGCAGCCACCCCAGCCGACGGCCCCACGTTGGCCGCCATCACTCAGGCGATCGACGGCGCGCCCACGGGCTGCGATCCGCTCGACACGCGCCAGTGCATGTTGCCGTATCCATCCAACGCGTACCGGATCGACGGACGAGTGGCGCTGCCGGCCGAAGGCATGCCGGTCAACGCGGCAGATGTACCCATCGACCCCGCCGAGTGGAATCGCAACGACGGCTTCAGCCCCAACACGCCGATCTTGACGTACATCTCCGGCCTCGATGCTGTTGCGTCGAACCTGCCGTCGTGGACCGATCTCCAGTCGTCACTCAACGACGACGCTTCTGTGGTGCTCGTCGATGCTGCGACCGGCCAACGAGTTCCGCTGTGGGCCGAGCTCGACTCGCAGGCCACCGACGACGCCGATCGGCTGTTGGAGATTCGCCCGGCGGTTTCATTGACGGAGGGGGCCACGTACGTCGTCGGACTCCGTGGCTTGGTCGACACCGCTGGCTCGGAGGTCGAACCCAACGCAGCGTTCCGGGCATACCGCGACAACATGCTGACCGACGATGAGGGGTTCGAAGCCCGGCGCGAACAGATGGAGGCCTCGTTCCAGGTGTTGGGTGCTGCGGGCATCGCCCGCAGCGATCTGCAGTTGGCGTGGGACTTCACGGTTGCCACGACCCAGGGCATCAGCGGACGCATGTTGCACATCCGCGATGTCGCCCTTGCCCAACTGGGCGATGCAGCGCCTGCGTGGACGATCACCGATGTCGTACCGAACGTCGATGACAACATCGCCTACCAAGTGGAGGGCACGTTCGAGGTGCCGAACTTCCTGACGGAGGATGGTGGGCCCGGCAATCGCTTCTTCTACGGCGATGGTGTCACGCCTGTGGGTGACGAGATGCCGGTGCAGAACGGCACGCTGCAGGCGACGTTTGCTTGCAGCGTGTCGAACGCGACGATCAACGGCGATCAGCCGGCGCACCTCGTCCAGTACGGGCACGGTTTGCTGGGTGATCACCACGAGATCCTCGCCGGCAACGTTCGCGCGTTCGCCAACGAGCACAACGTCGTGTTCTGCGCCACTCGGTGGGCAGGGATGAGTCAGGACGACATCGGCAACGTCGTCGCCACCATCGGCGACTTCTCGAACTTCCCGACCCTGGCCGACCGTCTGCAGCAGGGTGTGCTGAACCAGATCTTCCTGGGTCGACTGATGATCGCCGCCGACGGTCTGGTCACCGACCCCAACTTCCAGCGTTCCGGTGGCCAACCACTCATCGATACGTCACAGCTGAACTACGACGGCAACAGCCAGGGCGGCATCATGGGCCAAATGTTGGCTGCCGTGTCGCCCGACATCCATCGCGCAGTGCTCGGCGTGACCGGCATGAACTACAGCTTGCTGTTGGAGCGCTCGGTCGATTTCGACGCGCTCCGCGCCATCTTCCAGCCGTCGTATCCGAACGACCTCGATCGGGTGCTGGTCGTGGCCACGGCGCAGATGCTGTGGGACCGCGGCGAGGGCGGGGGCTACGTGCACCACCTGGTCGACGATCCGTACCCGGGCACTTCGGCGAAGGCGGTGCTCTTGCATTCGGCGTTCGGCGATTGGCAGGTCAGCGAACTGACCGCCATGATCGCGGCCCGCACGATGGGAGTTCCCATCCACCGTCCGGTCACCGCCGATGGGCGCAGCCGAGAGGTCAAGGCCGGTTGGGGACTCCAGACCATCACCTATCCCAGCTCGGGTTCCGGTCTCGTCATCTGGGATTCGGGCAGCGACCCGATGCCGGTTCAGAACCATCCGCCCCGAACCGGCCGCGATCCGCACGAGGACCCTCGAGCCGACGCCGACGTACGCAACCAAAAGGCAGCGTTCCTCTTCGACGACCAGTTGATCGATGTCTGCGACGCGGCCGCCTGCACGGCCGACGCGACCGGCTGACCACCGCCCGCGGATTGCCTCCAACCGGTCGGGGTCTCTCTGTCTCCCTGGGTTGAGACCTCGTCGGGAACTCTGTCGCACCCCTTGCGTATGGTTGGTGGTGTTCCCGTTCTTCCCCCGGGATCGATTCGAACCTTCGGGTTCCAGCGAGTGCTCGTCGTGTCGCGGTCGATGTGGGAGGGGTGGTGGGTGTGGATGTGATCGACATGGTTCGGCGGGCGCGCACGATCGAC
>JANNFQ010000144.1:0-9703 GCA_031380045.1 Acidimicrobiaceae bacterium | reverse complement strand
GTGGTGGCGATCATCTGCGGCACTTCGGCACCGGCCTGGATGGGGATTTCGTTTGTCAGGTACTGGGCGAAGATCTGGCGTGCCGCATCGGCGTTGGGTCGCTCGATCTTGATCTTCACGTCCAAGCGACCGGGCCGCAGGATGGCCGGGTCGATGAGGTCTTCTCGGTTCGTGGCGCCGATGACGATCACGTTGCGCAGGCCCTCGACACCGTCGATCTCGGCCAGTAACTGCGGCACGATGGTGGACTCCATGTCGGAGCTGATGCCCGAGCCGCGGGTGCGGAACATGGAATCCATCTCGTCGAAGAAGACGATGACCGGCCAGCCCTCTTCGCTCTTCTCACGGGCTCGCTGGAACACCAGCCGGATCTGGCGTTCGGTCTCGCCGACGTACTTGTTCAACAGCTCGGGGCCTTTGATGTTGATGAAGTACGAGCGACCCTTTTCGCCGCCCATCTTGTCGGCGACCTTCTTGGCCAACGAGTTGGCAACCGCCTTGGCGATGAGCGTCTTGCCGCAGCCTGGCGGGCCGTACAGCAAGATGCCCTTCGGCGCGGGCAGCCGGTGCTCGGCGAACAGATCGGCATACAGGAACGGCAACTCGACCGCGTCGGCGATCTGTTCGATCTGGATGTCCAACCCGCCGATGTCCTCGTACGAGATGTCGGGCACCTCTTCCAGCAACAGATCTTCCACCTCGGGACGAGGCAGCTTCTCGAGCAGCAGGTTGCTGCGCGGGTCCAGCCGCATGGTGTCGCCACTGCGCAAGTGCACACCGCGCAGGTTGTCGGCCAGCTCGCAGACCCGCTCTTCGTCGGCGCGCCCGATGACCATGGCCCGAACACCGTCGTCCATGAGCTCTTTGATGGTGACGACCTCGCCGCCGGCCTCGCCCACGCGGGCGGACACCACGTTAAAGCTCTCGTTCAGCACCACCTCGGCACCGCGCTGCAGCGTGTCGTGGTCGACGTCGGGATGCATGCCGACGCGCATCTTGCGACCACTGGTCAAGACGTCGACCGTGCCGTCTTCGTTCTTGCCCACGACCACGCCATAGGCCGACGGCGGTTGGCTGAGCTTGTCGACCTCGTCGCGCAGGGTGGCGATGTGCTCGCGCGCCTCTCGCAAGGTGTAGCTGAGCTTCTCGTTCTGCGAGACTGCGTGGGCCAACTGACCCTTGGTCTCGAGCAGGCGTTCTTCCAGAGCTCGCATCCGCTTGGGGGCATCGGCCAGCCGGCGGCGGAGCTCGGTGATCTCTTGGTCGAGTACCGCAGCCTGCGCACGAAGGACCTCGACGGTGTCGTCATCGGACTGTGCCATGGGTGGAACCTACACGCGTGGTTCGGCGAAAAGGACGATCCCGGTGCTGTGTCCGTACAAAGTGTCGGGCCACACTTGCCAGGGGGGCGCCCGATGAGCAATCAGTGATCGCGAGCACTGCACCTGTACACTCAGCGGGTCTAGCAATCCAGTTCCGTTTGAGCAATTTCAGTTGAGGAGACAGCAACACCATGAAGGTCTGGATCGACCAAGATCTCTGCACCGGCGACGGCCTCTGCGAGGAAATCGCCCCCGACGTGTTCACCCTCCTCGACGACGGCTTGGCCTACGTGCGCGAAGGCGCCACCATCTACGCCACCGCCAAGGGCAACCCCCAGGGCGCCGACGGAATGGCCAACTTCCCCGACAGCCAACTCGACGCCGTGGTCGAGAGCGCCGAAGAGTGCCCCGGCGAGTGCATCTTCATCGAACCCTAGAGTTCGACCCCATCACTTTCTGCTGACGAGGGCGCCCCACCAGGACGCCCTCGTTTCGCGTCCCAGCCCATCTCGATTCCGGTGAGCAGGGCATGTCGACTTCCGCACCGTGGAGGTGCCCTTCTCGACACGCCGCAACTCCAACCAGATCCACAGACGGGGGTGGCGCATCTTCCGCTCAAGAACATCTCTTGACCGTGACCTTGACCCCACCCCTGGCCAGTGCCCCCTGCGGACGTCAGCCCAGGAAGCGGGTGACGGTCAGGAAGCCGGTGTGGGCGACCATTCGGTGGTCGGGGCGCACGGCGGCACCTTCCAGGTACCAGCCGCGGTGCAGCACTTCAAGCGATCGGGTGCCGTTCCACGCCTTCGAGTTCAGCGCTTCGCGCAGCCGCGAGACCTGGATGATCGAGGGGCAGTACGCGATCAGGATGCCACCGGGCCGCAATGCCTGCATGGCGTGCGGCACCACTTGCCACGGCTCGGGCAGGTCCAGCACCACGCGATCCACGTCGCGCTCGTCGATGCCGTCGTAGCAGTCGCGCAGTTCGACCCGGTAACGCTCCAGAGCCGCCTCGCCCAAGAACGAGCGAACGTTGGTGCGAGCCCGATTGGCGAAGTCTTCGCGCAACTCGTAGCCGACGATCTCGGCACCCCAGCGCAGCATGGTCATGCTGAGCGCGCCCGACCCGACGCCGCTCTCGAGCACCTTCACTCCCGGGTAGATGTCGCCCATCATGCAGATCGGCGCGAGGTCCTTGGGATAGATGACCTGCGCGCCCCGTGGCATCTCGACGACGAAGTCTTCGAGCGTCGGCCGCAGGGCGGTGTAGGGGGTGCCCTTGGTGCTGCGCGCGACCAAACCCTCGAGTTGCCCGACCAGGTCGCTGTGGGCGAAGAAGCCAGTGTGGCTGTGGAACTCGCCACCCTCGTTCAGGGTGATCAGATACCGACGCTGCTTGTTGTCGATCAGCAGCACCTTGTCGCCGTAGGCGAAGGGAATGTTCATCGGTTGCGGCGGCTGATCATCTCGACCGGCACTGGCTCGTGGGCACTGGCGGTGGCGACCAGACGGCAGAACGCACAGACGTCGCCCGATGTGGGCGCGCCGCATTCCTGGCACCGGCCCAAGGCTTCGCGCTCGTCGTGCAGATGGTCTGCTAACAGCGGGGCCATGCGCTCGAGGAAGTTGAGGTAGAAGGCGGCCTTCGAGCCGGGCGACTGAGCTTCCATGGCGTTCAACGTGGCCTTGTAGCCGAGGTGCTTGTTGCCGACCGCCATCGGGCACTCGTCGACCAGGTAGTCGATGCCACGCACCACGCACCACGCCGCAGTCTCGCGTTCGGTCAGACGCACCAACGGCTTGACCTTCTTGGGAAAACCCTCGCGGGCCGCCAACACGGGCAGCTGCCGGGCCAGGTAGTCGATCTCCCAGCGCATGGTGTTGCCCAACAGCACGGCGGCCTCGTCGTCGAGGTTGTGGCCGGTGACCAGCACGGTGTAGTTACCGTCGAGGGCTGCCTTGTCGAACAGATGGCGCTTGCTGAGGCCGCATGCCGAACACGGCACGCGGCGGGTTGCCTTCGAAGCCGTCGGAATGTCGTAGCCGTACTGGCCGCGCAGCGAGATCTCGACCAGCCGCAGGCCACGATCGGCGGCGAACCGGCGCGCGTATTCACCCGAGACATCGCTGTAGTCGCCGATACCCAGTCCGACGTACAGACCATCGGCCCGGTAGCCCAGTTCCAGCAGCATGTCCCACACCGCCAGACTGTCTTTGCCGCCCGACACCGCGACCAGAATGCGATCGTCGGGCTGCAGCATCTGGAACCGCTCAATGGCCTTGGTCACCTGCCGACGGCACAGCTCGAGGAAGTGTTCGGCGCAGAAGTTGGCGTGGTGGCGCGGAAGGTCGATGATGGCCGGCTGGCGGCAGGTGCGACACTTCGACCCGACGTTCACAACTCATGCACCTCCCGAGATGACGGGGCGAATCTCGATGACGTCGTCAGCGGCCAACTCGCCATCGCCCGGCACCAGCGTGCCGTTGCGAATGACCAGATGCGATTCGCGGTTCAGATCCAGCTCGTCCAAAAGGGCGTGCACGCGACGACGACCGATGATCTCGATTTCGCGCGACGGGTTGCGCAGCGTGACGCGCACGAGCTAGATCACCTGGCGATCGACCCGGCGCGCCGCACGTTGCTGCCGGCGCGTGGGCGGACCGATGGCGTCGATGCGCAAACCTTGTCCCTTGGTGAGCTTCTCGACCGTCAGCACCTGTTCCTGCTTGCCGAACGTGCGCTTGATGATGCCCCGACCCCAGATGAGCGCGCCGACAGCCAGCCAGCCGCGGTTGCCGCCCAGCAGACCCTTGTAGAGAGCGTTGCGACGCAGCAGGACAGACGGCTTCAGCAGCCGAGGAATTGCCATGAGGTCAGAGCCTGCGGATCTCGACGAACGTGGTCTTCTTCTTGCCCGAACGCTTGCCCAGGAAGAAGAACAACAGCAACAGGACGACCCCGCCGGCGATGGCCACCGTGGTCATCGTCTGCTTCTTGTCGTTCACCTTGCCTTGCACATCGTCCTGCAGCGCCCGGAAGCGGCTCTCGAGGTCATCTCGGGTGATGCGTTGCTGTGCCATGGTGCGGGTCAGTCTCTCCGGTCGGATTTCGGGTGCAGCGACGGCTTCAGGATACGACTGACCGCCACGCCGATGATGGCCACGCTCAGGACCAACGCGAACAGGTATGGCAGCAAGCTGAACCACCGACCCGAGAAGGTCGGAGCGAACTCGTGCTGAACGAGGCGCAGCAACCCCAGCACGATCAGCACCGAACCGAAGCCCAGCATGATCGCCCCGGCCGCGCCCCATGCCAACCAGCGCCCGGCGCCGCGCAGGGGTCCGACGGTCTCTTGACGGGCGTACCCCTTGACGAGTTCGATGACCTCGCCGAGCTGCCCGTCATTCGCTTTGCTCTTCGGAGCGTCCTGCTTGGCCACGCCCCTTTGATAGCACACCGGCCGCGACGCGGCCGACTGTCAGTCGGCGTCTTCGTCGCGATCGGGTGCGTCGAACATGTCGTCGAGGGCCGACGCTTCCAGGCGGAACTGCAACATCGCCTCGACATCGTCGAGCACCTCGCCCAGCAACGCCAGCCGCTGGACGGGCCCTGGCGCGCACAGCAGCCGATAGGTGTCGGCCGGCCCGAGGGGCGTACCGGCCACCAGGTGGTACGAGTCGACCAGGTGGTCGCCGCGCATGTCGCCAAGCGGCCCGGCGACCGAGTCGCCGAGCTCGGCGGCAAGGCCTGCGGCCCGGCGGACCCGCGCTGCCAAGTGATCGACCTGCGGACCGAGGTCGTCGATGCCGGCCTCGTCGTCGGGCCAATCATCGACATCGGCGAGCGGGTAGGGATCGTCCGGAAGCCATGCCACCACACGAATTCGCCGGGTCCCGATCGACACCACGGCAAAGCGACCGCCGTCCAGCTCGGCCACCTGCAGCATGCGGGCGACCGTGCCCACCATGGACCGCTGGTCGCCGCCACCCACCTCGGGACCACGATCGATGAGGACAACACCGAACTCGTGCTCGGGCGCCTCGAGGCAGTCGCTGACCATTGCCCGATAGCGCGGTTCGAAGACGTGCAGTGGCAGCACTGCGCCAGGCACCAACACACTTCCCAGGGGGAACATCGGCATGACGGCCACGAGTGCGACTGTACGCCGCGTGTCAGCGAGGCGCGAGGTCGTTCTGGCTGACGGCAGCGGGATACGTGGCCAACGCAGTGGCCAGGTCGTTCCAGACCGACACGAACCCACCCTGGTCGACCGCGAATGTGTTCTGGACCAGAACGAACTGAATGGTGCCACCGCTGTCGACCGGCAGATAGCCGGCCAGCGACTTCACCCCAGCCAGCGTTCCGGTCTTCGCCAGCAGCCGTCCGGCGACTGCCGAACCGACGAATGACTCACTGAGGGTGCCGGTCTGTGCGGCCACCGGCAGACCCGAACCCAGTGGGCCGTCTGGTGTGTAGAGCTGCAGCACGCCCAAGATCGCCGCGCACGTGACGCGGTCGTCGCGCGACAGGCCCGAACCATCAACCAGCAACAGCCCATCGATGGGAACCTCCCACTGCAACAGCTGTCCGACCATGGCCTCGACGCCGGCCGCAGTGGTGCCTGTACCGGATACCTCGAGGCCGATCTCCTTGACCAGCATCTCGGCCGTGTTGTCGTCGCTGGTCTGCAGCATCTCGTGCACAACGGCCGACAGGGGTTGCGATTGCACCGCGGCGATCTCGGTGGTGAACGGCATCGTCTCGGACGCCACTCCCCCGCCCACCCGCACGCCGCGATCACGCAACAGGCCGACGAACAACTGGGCTGCGCCCAGCGCGGGGTCGGTGGTGACATCGTCGATCGAGGTGTTCGTCCAACCGTCGTTCACGAGCAGCGCGTCATACGGGCCGGCTTCGTTGATGCGCACGTCGTCGGCCCACGACGGGGCGAAGAACTCGTCGTCGTACCGGCTGCCGTCACCGACCACTCGACCGGCCACCCGCTTGACGCCGGCCGCCACCACTGCGTCGGCCAGATCTTCCAGACGTGTCACATTGATAGGGGGCTGTGCCTGCACCTGGGCGGTCGGCCACCACTCGGTGGACAGCAGCGGATCGCCACCGCCCACGACGGTCAGATCGCCGGCCACCACACCATCGGGACCGATATCGCCGACGACACTGGTCGTGAAGGTGTAGCCCGAGCCCAACACTTCCAGTGCGACGGCAGCGACGAACAGCTTCATCGTGGATGCCGGCATCACCGCAACGGAACGATTTTTCGAGATCACCTCTTGACCATCGACCGACACCGCGAAGCACGACGTGCGATCGATGGCCTGGACCACATCGTCGAACTCACTCTCGAACTGATCCAGGTTCAGCCGTCGGGCCAGCACCCCGGGGGCGCGCCGACTGGACAACAACGGTGTTGCCAGGGCGATGCCCGGGTCCGCGTTGGCGGCAATGGTCGGTGCTGCGGCGACCGTCGAGCGGTCTTCGGCCCATTGCCACAGCACTGCAAGACCCATGCCCACCGTGACGGCCACCGACGTGGCGACGATGACCGGGCTGCCACTGCGTCGGCCCATTGAGCTCAGCCGTGTTGCTCGCGAAAGGCGGCGTACCGAACCAGGTGACCCAACGCTGTGACTGCGCGATTGCCACTGGCGTAGCACAGCCTGCCGCTGGCCCGCACCGCCGCTGGACCAGGATTGTCGGGATCGGCCACGGCAAGTTCGGTGGCAGTCAGGATGGGCTTGTGGAACCGCCGCGACAGCTCGTCGGCAGCCTGTGCGAATCGGCGATCTTGGCGCTCGTGGTACTCGACGATCCGTTCCAGACCATGGCCCGGGTGGAAACCACCTTCGCGCATCAGCCTGGCCTGATTGCTCTGGATGCCCAGGCCGAGATAGATGACGCTGTGCACGTCGGGATGTGCGGCGATCAGTTCCATCACCTCCGGAATCGTGTCACGCACCTCGCCGCCTGCGCAGTCGACCGGATTGTTGCGGCTCCATCGCGGCGGCAGCTTGGCGTCGATGGCTTGACGCAGATCGTCGGGCAGCGGCATCAGCATCAGCCCGTGTTCGCGATGAATCGCATCGCTGGTCACAACGCCCCATCCGCCGGCCGTGGTCAGGACGACCACGTTGGGGCCCTTCGGCAGGGGTTGCGTGGCGAAGGTCGCTGCGGCTTCGAACGCTTCCTCTACCGTGGCCGCCCGCGTGACGCCGGCCTGCCGGCACGCTCCGTCGAAGATCTTGTCGTTGGCCGCTAGCGCGCCAGTGTGGCTGGCCGCGGCTTTGGCGCCGGCTTCGGTGGATCCGCCCTTCACGACAACCAGCGGCTTGCGGGCTGCAACCGAGGCGAACCGCTCCAGCAGGTTGCGGCCATCGACGATGCCTTCCACGTACGCCAACGACACCGCCGTCGCATCGTCGTCCGCGTACCAGTCGAGGTAGTCGGCAGGTGTGACCGCAGCGGCGTTGCCGGCAGAGACTGCTCGGCTGATGCCAACTCCGGTCTGGCGGGCGTAGTTGAGAAAGCTCGAGACGAAGTTTCCGCTTTGGCTGGCCACCGCGATCCGGCCCGCAGGCGGATACGGCGCCACGATCTGCGCACACAGCGACGCGGGCGTGCTGACCACGCCTTGGCCGTTCGGCCCGGCCAGCAACATGCCCAGCTCATCGGCCAGCGCCACCAGGTCTGCCTCGGCGCGCCGGCCCTCGTCGCCTGCCTCGCCATAGCCGGCGCTGGTCAGGAACGCCGCGGTCACGCCCTTTGCGGCGCACGCACGCAAGACACCCGGGTTTGCGGATGCCGGTGTACACACGAAGACCAGATCGATCGCACCATCGGGCAGGTCGCCGATGTCGGCCACGGTCTGTACACCCAGCACTGTCTCGCCTTCCAGGTTGGTGCCGTAGACCCCGCCCTGGTAGCCGCCCGCCAAGATGTTGTGCAGGCTGACGAAGCCGAACTTGCCCGGGTGTGTCGATGCCCCCGCCACCAGCACGCCCTTCGGCTGGAACAGCGCGCGGAACTGGGCGTCGGTGGGGCGTGGACGGCCCGATGTGGTCGGGCCGTCGGTGGCGCCGATCTCGACCAGTGCGTCTACGGCCACGGGCACGCCATCGGCACGAATGATCAACGGGTTGACGTCGATGCTGGCGATCTCGGGTCGCGCCACTGCAGCGGCCGACAGGCCCAGAAGAACCGACTTGAGTTGCACTCGGTCGACCTCGGCCTCGCCGCGAAACGGGCCGAGCAGTTGCTGAGTGGAGAGCTGATCGATCATCTCGCCGGCGTCGACATCGCTGATCGGGACCGGCCGGAAGACGACATCGGCAATCGCTTCGGCCAGGATGCCGCCCACGCCCAGCATGACGTTGGCGCCGAACTGCGGGTCGCGCACGACCCCGGCGATGAACTCGCGATTGCCGGCCACCATGGGCGCGACCAGCACGCTGACATCACCGTCGGCAGCGGTGGCCGCGTCCAGAAGCTCTGTGGCCGCGCGATGCACCGCATCGGCGTCGTGCAGCCGCAGACGAACCAGGCCTCGCTCGGTCTTGTGGGCAATGGCCTCGCCACACAACTTGGCGACGACGGGAAAGCCGATCTCGTTCGCCGCTGCGGCCGCCTCGGCCGCGGTGCGTACCTCGCGCTCGTCGGCCATCGGCACCCCGTACTCGCGCAGCAGCGCCTTCGAAGCCGATTCAGACCATGTGTTCCCCGTCGCGACCATCGATGCAACGGTAGCCACCGACGCGCCGACGGCGCAGTTCTCGGGTGCAACCTCCGCGGCGTTCTGGCTGCGGCGTCGCCTCTCAGGCACGCGGCATGATGACGTTGTACGTCAGCATGCTGCGAGCAACCAGCTTGCCGCTGATCGCGCCGACGACTTCGCTTTCGCAGAAGACCGTGGTGCGACCACGCTTCACGATCCATCCCTCGGCAACGGCATCCTCGTCGACCAACGCCGCCAAGAACTGCACATGCATGTCGACGGTCGAGAACCGCGCCTCGCGCGTGTACGCCGATCCGACCACCGGCACCACGACCGCATCCAGCAGGCTGGCGATCGCTCCCCCATGCACGATTCCGGCCGCCTGGTTCAGTACGTCCCGATGCGGCATCCGCATGCGGCAGTAATCGGTGCGCACGTCTTCGACCACGAAGCCCAACAAGTTCACGAACAGCTTTGCGTCACCCCGGCCGAACTTCGCCCAACGCTGGGCGATGTCATCGGCCAATGGCGCATGTCCGTCGGCCCGACTCACGCGGCCCTCCCGTGGTGATCCAATTGGCTGGCCATGGCGGGCGACGGTAGCCCGCGTGACCGTCGCTCACCGAGCCAATCCAGCACCGAGCTCCC
>JANNFQ010000137.1:0-1791 GCA_031380045.1 Acidimicrobiaceae bacterium | reverse complement strand
ATCGCCGCCTAGTGCCTCGGTCATGGTGATGTAGTCGAACCGCATCAATCCCAGCCACGAGTGCTCGGCGTCACCTGGTTGACCGGGAAGGTCGTCGTCGCGCAGTTCGTCGACGTATGTGACGCCTGCCTCTCGGCCGATCTGTTCCAGCACCGGGCTGGGGAACACCTCCGACCCGAATATCGCCGCCACGCCTGACGAGCGCACCTGATCGATCAGGTCTGCGACTTCGGAAGGGGTCGGGTCCTCGAAGTCCGAGATCTGGATTGCTCCGATCACCTGCCAGTCGTAGGTCTTGGCGAAGTAGGCGTACGCGTCGTGGTACGTCAGCAGTTCGCGCAGCGGCACCGTGGCGAACGACGATCGCATCGCCGCGTCCAACTCGTCGATGATCGCCGAGAACTTTGCGTAGTTGGACGCGTAGTACTGAGCGTTCGCGGGATCGCGTCGCGACATGTCGTCCTTCACGATCTGGGCGTAGCGGCGAGCGAGTGTGGGGTCGGTCCACAGGTGGGGGTTGGGCTTTCCATCCGCCTCGGGAAACGAGAAGTCGTAGATGTAGTCGCTCTCCGGAATCGTCAGCGTGCCCAGTTCGACGATCTCGGCATCGTCCGGGATGTTCGCCACGGCCAGGTCCTTGGTCGGCTCTTCCAAGAACAACCCGTTCACGTACACGACGTCAACGGTCGTCAACAGTTCGGCGACACTCGGCTTGGGTTCGAAGGTGTGCGAGTTGGTGCCCTCGGGCACGATGCCTGTCACATCGGCACGGTCGCCGACGATGTTCGAGACGATGCTGGTGATCGGCGCAACCGTGGTGGCGATGGTGATGCGGCCATCGTTCGGCGACGTCCGCGATTGCGCGACCGAGGTCGAAGAACATGCGGCGGCGATCGAAGCCAGCGCGACTGCGAGAGCAAACGCCACCCCGCCCCGGGCGATTCGCGGCAC
The DNA here is from genome assembly GCA_031380045.1 of Acidimicrobiaceae bacterium. Taxonomy (GTDB): domain Bacteria; phylum Actinomycetota; class Acidimicrobiia; order Acidimicrobiales; family Ilumatobacteraceae; genus VFMC01. Next base: position 840 of record JANNFQ010000137.1, on the reverse strand, counting down.
AGGATTGTTACTGCGAACCTCTCGCACGAACCGAGGTTCTTCCTGGACTTCATTCTGGAGGTCCAAGAGGGCCGGACGCATGTGCAGCAGGCCATGGCGAACGCGCGACTTCGCAGTGTCCTCGGGGATGCCGTCTCGGCGGGCCGCCTCGCCAAAGCTGACACCGTCGTAGAAGCGGTGCTGGATGGCTCGGCGATGCCGTGGATCCAGCTGAGCGAGTGCCGTGTTCACGCGGGCAGCCATCTCCTGCAGCACGATCAGGTCGAGCGTCGAGCGTTCGCCGAGGGCATCCGTCGGCGTCAGCGAGGACATCGCCCGCTGATCGCGCCGGCGTCGCCTCGCGCCGCTGCGCATCATGTCCAATGCCACGCCGCGTGTCAGGACCAACAGATAGGTGCGCAGCGTTCCCTTGGCAGGGTCGAAACCCCCTGGATTTCGCCAGAGGCGCAAGAGAACTTCTTGCACCACATCGGCGGCGTCGTCGGGGCCACACATCGCTCGCGCACGCAGATGGATCGCCGACGCATGCTGGCGATGCACCTCGTTCATCAGCACCACGTCGTGCTGGCACCATGCCCGCAGCCAGCCGTCGCGACTCTCGACCGATGTCTCGATGATCGTCCGAGTGCCCATCACGATGACCTGTTCGGCACCACTGGCGTCTTGGATCGGTCATCGGCCCAACTTCATCCGATCGGGTCGTTCACGTTGTCGGTCGAGCGGCTCACCAGGTCACAGCGCGCTGCAGTTGTGTCACGTCGGCTGCTGTTGTGTCACGTCGGGCGGAGTGTCTGCGATGTGGGCTGGCGTCGATCATCCCTCGCACGACTACGGTCACCC
>JANNFQ010000069.1:0-1742 GCA_031380045.1 Acidimicrobiaceae bacterium | reverse complement strand
ACGCCGTAGGTGCCGTGCCGCGAGTCCTTCATGATCTCGAGCCGGCGCTCGACCGTGTAGCCGCCACCGAAGGCATCGGCGATGTCGCCCAGACCGTCTTCGTGGAACGCTCCGGTCACCAACAAACCGCCCGTCACAGCCACGGCCGCGGCAACGAATGGCGGCGTCAGCTGCCACATGCCTGCGGCGACACCACCCACGATCGCGCCGATGACCAAGCCGGCCACGGGAAACCACACGACCATCGTGGCCATGTTCGGTTCGCGACGCAGCCTGATCGGTAGGCGCGTCAGGAACTGCAACGCGCCCAACGGGCCAACCGGCGGCAGTCCGCTCAGCCGAACCACTCTCCGAACGTGGGCACCTGGGTGATGCCGTCGCACGCCATCGCGACCAACGGCACCGCGGCCATCGCGCCAGATCCTTCGCCCAGCCGCATCTCCAGATCCAGCAGTGGCTGCTTGCCCAATCGCTCGAGCAGGCGACGGTGGCCCGGTTCTGACGAGCAGTGCCCCACCAGGCAGTGGTCCAACGCGTCGGCGCGCACCGCTGCCAATGGCATGGCCGCGGCGGTCACGACGTAGCCATCGATCAACACCGGCAACTGACGATGGCGCGCCGCGACGATTGCCGATGCCATTGCAACCAGTTCGGCACCCCCCACCTCGCGCAGGACCTCCAGCGGGTCCAACACGCCGGCGATGCGGTCCACTGCCTGCCGAACGGCTTCGCGCTTGCGGTCCATGCCCTCGTCGTCCAAGCCGGTTCCTCTCCCGACCCAGGCGGCAACTTCGCCACCACCCAGTGCCGCAGCGACCGCCGCGGCAGCAGTGGTGTTGCCGATGCCCATCTCGCCCAGCACCAACAGATCGGCATCCAGTTGTTCGACGGCAATGCGGCCTGCCTCGGCCGCCTCCTCGAACCGATCGATCGACATTGCTGATTCGAACCGGATGTCGCCCGTTGGTCGGCCCACGCCCACATCGATGGCCTCGACCGTCGCGCCCGCAACAGCGGCGAACGCGCTGACGGTGGACTTGCCGGCGCGATAGGCAGCGAGCATCGCCGCGGTCACGTCGACCGGGTACTTGCTGACCCCCGCAGCGGTGACGCCATGGTCGGCGGCAAAGATCAGTGCCGACGGCCGTCGCACCGCTGGCGTACTGGTGCGCTGCCACTCGGCAACCCACGCAGCAACTTCGTCGAAGCGCGCCAGCGCGCCGGCTGGCCGCAGGATGTCGGCGGCGCGCGTTCGCACGGCGGTAGCCGACAGCAGGTCGCCTTTCGGCATGGTGGCGATGGCATTTCGCATCTGGTTCATTGCAAGTGCTCCCAGGGATCGGAGAGTGGAACGGCGCGCCCCGCGACGAGCAGCAGTGATCGCTCGGCCAGGTTGGCCAGTTCTTGGTTCAGTCGACCGAGCTCGTCGCGATACTCGCGACCGAGCGGCGTCTCGGGATGCAGCCCCAGCCCGACCTCGTTCGAGACGACCACGGTTGCACCCGAGCGAGCCGACAGCGCGGCACTGAGATCGCCGTACGAGGCCGAGCGGGCAGCGGGCGACGTGCCGCGCGCGAACAGGTTGCCGACCCACACGGTGATGCAATCGACGATGACCAACGCGTCGGGTGTCGCGGCGTGAACCGCCGTGGCCAGTTCCACCGGTGCCTCGACCGTCGGCCATTTCGGGCGCTCGTCCTGGTGCGCAACGATGCGAGCGCGTATGTCGTCGTCGAACGCCT
>JANNFQ010000528.1:0-4091 GCA_031380045.1 Acidimicrobiaceae bacterium | reverse complement strand
GTCACCGTGGTGCAGATGCAGGCCGGCGAGCAGGTCGTGTTCCTGTTGGGCGACTGCTGACCGGAACACGCAGTTCCCGACAGAGCTTCGGGCAGGTCAGTGGGTTTCGAACATGGCAACGGTGCGTAGGCGCCGCTCGAGATGGTGTTCAAGCGCACGGGTGGCATGGCTGGCCACCTCGTGTGTCGCCAAACTGGCCGGCACATCGAGTGCCTCGTTCATGCGGCCGCCCAGGATCATCCGCATCAGTTCCAACGCGTCGGCCGAAATCGGTGCGCCGGTACGGCACGAGCGGCACAGCACGCCGCCTTCAAGCACGTCGAAGGCGATCAGCGGCTCGGTGGCACCGCAGCGGACACAGGCGTCCAGCTGAGGGCGCACCCCTTCCGACGCCAGCAGCTTCCAGTAGAACGACGAGACCACCAGTGGCCCCGACCGCGCGGCGACGGTGCGCAGCGCCCCGACCAACATGCGGTAGATGTGTGGCGCCGGTTCTCGCTCCATGGTCATCTGCTCGACCGCCTCGACCATGGCCAAGCCGCTGGTCAAATGGTCGAGATCGCCGACCAGCGGCGCTCGGGTCTCGACCGAGTCGGCCTGACTGACGATGTCCAGCTCGCGTCCCTGGTACAACAGCAGATGGACGTGGCTGAGCGGCTCGAGCCGAGCACCGAACTTCGATGTGGTCTTGCGCACACCCTTGGCCACAGCGCGCACCTTGCCGTGGTGCTCGGTGAGCATGACCACGATGCGATCGGCCTCACCCAACTTGTACGTGCGCAGAATGACGGCCGTGTCCCGGTAGAGCGGTGATCCCATGTGGTCGGCCGATCAGTCGAGCCCGCCGAAGCGGCGATGACGGCGGCGATACGCGTCGATGGCCGCGGCGAGATGTGCGGGTTGCAGTTCGACCCAAGCAACATCGAGGTACACGAGCTCGGCATACGCCAACTCCCAGACCAGCGAGCTGGGCAACCGGTCGTTGCGACCCAGCACCAGTACCAGGTCGGGTTCGGTCGCCGCTGGGGCCAGCAGCGCTGCGGCCACTGCCGGCTCGGTGAGCTGATCGGCCTCGGCAAGTTTGCGCAGCGCCACCACCAGACGCTCGCGGCCGTCGGGCGTGGGATCGACGATGACACTGCAGCCGTGCAGTTGGACCACGGCATGGTGCACGGGGCGAGCCGAGTCGGCACCCTCGCCCCGCTCGGCAGGGCGAAGCGTCAACCACCCAGCGCCGGCCTGGCTGGCCAGGGTTCCCAGGACCCGGATGCGCGTGTGCCACTGGTCGTCGGACAACGCACCCCAGTCGGCCAGCGTGCCGCCGACGACCATCACATGGTGCAGCGCGGGCTGTTCGATGTCTGCGTCCCGTTCGGAGCTGGCACGATCGATGCCGGCACGATCGGTGGCGGGGCCCGGCTTCATGCCCGCATTCTCCCACGGTGACCGGCCCAATCGTGAACACGGCAGCGCCCGTCTCCGGCCCGCATCGGAGGGATATGGTGACCAGATCGGCACCACCACACCAGCCCCGCGGCACGGGCTACCAGCTCCGCATGTCGCCTGCATCATGGACGGCAACGGCCGTTGGGCAAAGCGTCGGGGTCTACCGCGCACCGATGGCCACACCGAGGGCGAAGAAAACCTGGCTGCCCTGGTGCGCGTCGCCGTCAAACGCAACGTCGGCTGGCTGACTGTCTTCGGGTTCTCCACCGAGAACTGGGTGCGGCCGCGCAGCGAGGTTCGGCACATCTTGGGGCTGCACCGCAAACTGTTCGGCCGCATCGACGAGCTGAACCAGCTGAACGTGAAGGTGCAGTGGATGGGTCGCCCGTTCGACATGCCGAACGCGCGCACACCGAAGTACGTGCAGCGCGCCATCCGCAAGGCCATCGCCGACACCGCTGGCAACACCGGCATGGTGCTGACCGTTGCGTTCGACTACGGCAGTCGGGCCGAACTGGTCCACGCCGCCGAGCAGGCACGGGCGGCCGGCGACACCGTCAGCGAGGCCAGCATCGCTCAGCACCTGTACCTCCCCGACCTACCACCGGTCGACGTGCTGGTGCGCACATCCGGCGAAGTGCGCATCTCGAACTTCATGCTGTGGCAGATCGCCGGTGCACGCGTCTACTTCACCGAGCGCACGTGGCCCGAGTTCGATGCCGCCGAGCTCGACGCGGCACTTGCGCTGCTGACAGCGTGACCGAGGCACCAGGCCTGACCGATGCCTTACATCGCGTCACAGCTGCCCTGCCGGCGGCCGAGGATCGACCCGGTCAGCTGCACATGGCCCAGGCCATCTCGTCGGCACTGAAGGCCGAACGACATCTCATCGTGCAGGCCGGCACCGGAACCGGCAAGACCATGGGCTACCTGGTGCCCGCGGTGTTGGCGGGCAAGTCCGTCGTGGTCGCGACGGCGACGAAGGCGTTGCAGGATCAACTGGCCAGTAAGGACCTGCCGTTCCTGGCGGAACACATCGGTCGTCCGTTCGAATGGGCGATCTTGAAGGGTCGAAGCAACTATGTGTGTTTGCAACGACTTCGTGAAGTGCAGGGAACGGCCGAAGGCCAGCTCGAGATCGAAGAGTTCGCCGCCACGACGAAAGTCGAGATCAAACGTCTCGCCTCGTGGGCTGCCACCTCACAATCAGGCGACTTGGCCGAGCTCGATTGGGCGCCCTCCGACACCGCCCAACGCGCAGTCACTGTCGGCAGCGACGAGTGTCCGGGTGCCACCCGGTGCCCATTGGGCGGCCCGTGCTTCGCCGAACGAGCCCGTCAACGTGCGGCGGCGGCCGATGTTGTCGTGGTCAACATGCATCTGTATGGGCTGCACGTCGCCAGCGGCGGCATCATCCTGCCCGAGCACGATGTCCTGATCGTCGACGAGGCCCATCAGCTGGAAGACATCATGAGCGACACGGTCGGCTTGCAGATCGGTCCGGGGCGGTTCACCACGCTTGCTGCCGCGCTGCGTCGCATCATCGACGATCCGAAGTTGGTCGGCGGCGTTGCCGAGTCGGCCCAAGCCGTGCGTGACGTGTTGTCGCCGTTCGTCGGGCAACGCCTGCCCGACCCATTCCCGATGGCGCTGCAGGACATGCTGATCGAAGCCCGCTCGCGCATCGATGCTGCTCAGACGGCGCTGCGCGCCATCAACTCCGAGCTCGAAGATGCCAAGCAGCGCAAGCTGCGCGGCCAGACCTTGGCCACCCGGTTGCAGGATGCCATTGACACCAGCATCGGCAATCGCACCGGCTACGTCGCATTCGTGTCGGGTGGCCCCGAGCACCCGCGCCTCGAGATCGCGCCGCTGGATGTTGGCCCTGTGTTGCAGAACGGCATATGGGCGCAGCGCACCGCCATCTTGACCAGCGCCACCATCCCATCGTCGCTCGCCGGCCGAGTGGGCATCCAGGCCGCCGACGTCGACGTGGTCGATGTCGGTAGCCCCTTCAACTACGAACACAACGCGATGCTCTACTGCGCGCTGCACCTTCCCGACCCGCGCTCACCGAATCGTGACGCCGCCTCACACGAAGAGATCGCTGCACTCATCAACGCGGCCGGCGGCCGCACATTGGCTTTGTTCACCAGCTGGAAGGCCATGGACGCGGCCGCCGCCGCGGTTCGCCTGCAGGTCACCATGCCCATCCTGACGCAGCGCGACCTGCCGAAGACCGCGCTGTTACGGGCTTTCGCCGACGACGAGTCGACGTGTCTGTTCGCCACCGCCGGGTTTTTCCAGGGCGTCGACGTTCCCGGCCGCACACTCAGCCTGGTCATCATCGACCGCATCCCGTTCCCCCGCCCCGACGACCCATTGCTGTCGGCCCGCCGCGAACTGTTGGGCGCCACCGCGTTCCGCGAGATCGATGTGCCACGCGCCGCGATGTTGTTGGCCCAAGCCACCGGTCGGCTGATTCGCAATGCCACCGATCGCGGTGTCGTGGCGGTGCTGGACCCACGCCTGGGAACGGCCAACTATCGATGGGACATCGTGAAGGCGCTGCCGCCCATGAAGCGCACCCGCCATCGCGTCGAGGCCCACGCGTTCCTGCACGAGATCACCGCCTCGTAGCGCCC